>JAICUS010000070.1 GCA_025935735.1 Solirubrobacteraceae bacterium
CGGGGGCGCGGTGAAGCCCGCGATGTATGCGACGACGGGCTTGCTCACCCGCTCGGCGATGAACTCGGCGGCCTCCTCCTCGGCGGAGCCGCCGATCTCGCCGGCCATGACGATGAGCTCGGTCTCGCCGTCGGCCTCGAACAGCGCGATGATGTCGATGAACGAGGAGCCCGGCACGGGGTCGCCGCCGATGCCCACGATCGACGAGTTGCCGAAACCGCGCTGGGCCAGCTCGTTGCCGATCTGGTAGGTCAGCGTGCCCGAGCGCGAGACGACGCCGACGTTGCCCTCGGAGAAGAACGCGGCGGGGATGATCCCCACGTTGGCCTTGCCCGGCGAGAGGATGCCCGGGCAGTTCGGGCCGATCAGCCGCGTACGGCCGTTGGACTTCAGGTGGTTGTAGACGCGCAGCTCGTCGTGGGCGGGGATGCCCTCGGTGATGCAGATGACCAGCGCGATGCCGGCGTCCTCGGCCTCCAGGATCGAGTCGGCGGCGAAGCGCGGCGGGACGAAGATCATCGCCGTGTTCGCGCCGGTCTCCGCCACGGCGTCGTGGAACGTGTTGAACACCGGGACGCCCTCGACGTCCTGGCCGCCCTTGCCGGGGGTGACGCCGGAGACGACGTTCGTCCCGTAACGCCGGTTGTTCATCGCGTGGAACGTGCCCTCGCGGCCGGTGATGCCGGAGACGCAGAGCTTGGTGTCGTTGTCGACGAGGATGCTCATCCTGCGAGCTCCACGACGCGCTTGGCGGCGCCCAGCATGGTCGCCTCGGTGTGCACGTTGGGCAGGTTCGCCTCCGCGAGCAACCGGCGGCCCTCCTCGTCGTTGGTGCCGTCCAGCCGCACCACGAACGGCACGGTCGGCTTGATCTGGTCGAACGCCTCGATCAGCCCGCGCGCCACCTCGTCGCAGCGGGTGATGCCGCCGAAGATGTTGAACAGCACGGCGGTGACGTTCTCGTTGGACAGGATCACCTCGACGGCCTGGGTGATCGCCTCGGCGCGCGAGCCGCCGCCGGCGTCGAGGAAGTTCGCCGGCCGGCCGCCGGCCTGCGCGACCACGTCGAGCGTCGACATCACCAGGCCCGCGCCGTTGCCCAGGATGCCCACGTTGCCGTCGAGCTTGACGAACGTCAGCCCGCGCTCGCGCGCCATGCGCTCCTGCTCGTCCTCGGCGGCCACGTTGCGCAGCGCGGCGTTGTCGGGGTGGCGGAAGAGCGAGTTGTCGTCGAGCGTCACCTTCGCGTCCAGCGCCTTGACGTCGCGGTCTGAGGTGACGATCAGCGGGTTGACCTCGACGAGCATGGCCTCCTCGGCCACGAACGCGTCATAGAGCTTGTTCAGCAGCGCGCCGATCGGCCGCACGACGTCGGCGTCGACGCCCGCCTCGAAGGCCAGCCGGCGGGCGTGGAAGTCCTGGAAGCCCAGCAGCGGGTCGACGTGCAGGCGGGCGATCGCCTCGGGGTTGCGCTCGGCCACCTCCTCGATCTCCACGCCGCCCTCGGTCGAGAGCATCACCAGCGGGCGCTTGGCCGCGCGGTCGAACACGATCGAGGCGTAGTACTCGGCCGCGATGTCGCTGGCGGCCTCGATCCACACCTCGTGCACGGTGTGGCCGCGGATGTCCATGCCGAGGATGGCCTGGGCATGGGTTTCAGCCTGCTGGCGGTCTTGGGCGACCTTGATGCCGCCGGCCTTGCCCCGCCCGCCGATCTGCACCTGCGCCTTGACCACGCAGGGGTAGCCGATCTCGTCCGCGGCGGCGACGGCCTCTTCGACGGTGGTGGCGGGGGCGCCGCTGGGCACGGGCACCCCGTGGCGGGCGAACAGCTGCTTGCCCTGGTATTCGAGTAGGTCCATGGCGCGGCGGCCGAGCTTAGCGCTCGTCCACCGCTTCCCGGCTCTTCGAGTCGACCAGCGGGCCGGCGGCGCCGTTGCCCTTGGGCAGCTCGGCGGGAGCCGCCTTCTCCCCGGCCGAACCCACCGCCTTGAGCAGGGGCTGGACGAGGTCGATGGGGAAGACGATCGTGGAGTTCTGATTGATCCCGATCTCGCTCAGCGTCTGCAGGTAGCGCAGCTGGATCGTCGTCGGGTTCTGGGAGATCACGTCCGCCGCCTCGGCCAGCCGGGCGGCGGCCTGGAACTCGCCCTCGGCGTTGATGATCTTGGCCCGGCGCTCGCGCTCGGCCTCCGCCTGGCGGGCCATCGCGCGCTGCATGGCCGACGGCACGCCGACGTCCTTGATCTCCACCGTGGTCACCTTGATCCCCCACGGCTCGGTCTGGTCGTCGATGATCTTCTGCAGCTCCTCGTTGAGCTCCTCGCGCTGGGTGAGCAGTGAGTCGAGGTCGGCCTTGCCGAGCACGGATCGCAGCGTCGTCTGGGCGATCTGCGAGGTCGCCTTGTGGAAGTTCTCCACCTGGACGACGGCGCTGTCGGGGTCGACGACCCGGAAGTAGACGACGGCGTCGACGCGCACCGGCACGTTGTCGCGCGTGATGACGTCCTGCGGCGGCACGTTGAGCGTGACCGTGCGCAGCGACACGCGGACCATCCGGTCGACCGCCGGCGTGAGCAGGATCAGCCCCGGGCCCTTCTTGTCGATCACCCGGCCGAGGCGGAAGATGACGCCGCGCTCGTACTCGCGCAGCACGCGGATCGACGCGCCGGCCAGCGCGACGGCCGCCGCGATCAGCAGCACGAGGATCGTGATCAGTGCGGTGACCATTCAGATCAGCTCCCATTCCTCTGCCGGGCGGACGGTCAGTGTCAGCCCCTCGACACGCTCGACCACGCAGGCGTCGCCCTTGTGGAGCGGCTTCTCGTCCTCGTCGAGCCGCCAGGTCTTCGCGCGCCACAGCGCGCCGTCAACGTACACCTGCCCGAGCGGCTCCGGCGCGGCGCGAATCACGCCGACGCGGCCGACGAGGGTGTCGCGCACGCGCATCGCCCGCGCCTCCATCACCTTGCGCACGAGCAGCGTCACGTAGGCGCCGCCGGCCAGCGCGACGCCGAGCGCCGCGAGGATGGCCACGAGCGCCGCGGCACCCGCCCCGGAGAGGATCAGCCCGACGCCGAGCGCGAGCGATACGACCGCCGCCGAGCCGAGCGCGCCGTGGGTGGGCGTGTGGGCTTCCGCCGCCACCAGCGCGGCGCCGATCAGGACGAGGATCAGGCCCAGCGCGGACATCCCTTGCTCGCCTCTCATGGTACCTGCGCCGCGACGCGGCCACGAGCGGTCGAATGTCATCATGCACGGCCGCGATGCCTCTTCCCAAGGAAGTCACCTTCGTCACCTTCGACGTCTACGGCACGCTCATCGACTGGGAGTCGGGGGCCTATGACGCCTTCTCCAAGGAGGCCGACAAGGACGGCTACACGCTCGCCCGGGAGGAGCTCGTGCCCCTGTTCCTCGAGATCCAGCAGGAGATCAAGGGCGGCTCATACGAGCTCTATGCCGAGGTCCTGCGGCGCACCGCCGTGCAGATCTCGCGCCAGCTCGGTTGGCCGCTGGAGCCGTCGCGCTCCGGCTTCCTGCCCGAGTCGGTCAAGCGCTGGCCGCCGTTCAAGGAGACCAACACGCAGCTCGACCGCTTCGCCAAGAAGTTCGAGCTGGGGCTGATCTCCAACATCGACGACAAGCTGCTGGGCGAGACCCGGCGCTGGTTCAAGACCGACTTCGACCTGGTGGTCACGGCCCAGCAGGTGCGCTCCTACAAGCCCGACGCGGCGCACTTCAAGGAGGCCGAGCGGCGGATCGGCACCAAGAAGGGCTGGGTGCACGTGGCGTCGTCGTACTACTACGACGTCGAGCCGTGCATCAAGGCCAAGATCCCCGTGATCTGGGTCAACCGCCACAAGGAGCAGCTCGACGCGTCGCAGAAGAAGCCGACCGCCGAGGTCAAGACGCTGCTCGAGGCGGCCAAGCTGCTCGGCGTGGCCTGAGCTTGCGGGCCGTCGGGCTCCACGCGGACGTCATCGCGGTCACCTCGCGCGTCTACGCCACCGGCTGCGTGCTGGTGCGCAGCGGCGGCGAGGCGTTCTGCATCGACTCCCCGGTGTTCCCGGACGAGCTGGAGATCCTGCCGGCGATGGCCGCGCAGGCGGAGTTCAACGTCGTCGGGCTGCTGGCCACGCACGCCGACTGGGACCACCTGCTGGGGCCCTACGCGTTCCCCGAGGCGCCGCTGGGCTGCGCGGAGAGCAGCGCCGCCCGGCTGATCAACGAGCCGGGCGTGGCGCAGCGGCGGCTGCGGGAGTTCGACGAGGAGTTCTACGTCGAGCGGCCCGGCCCGCTGTCGCTGGGGGCGTCGCAGCGGCTGCCGGTGCCGGGGCGGGTCGAGGTCGGCTCGCAGGAGCTCGAGGTGCTGCCGGCCGACGGCCACACCAGCGACGGGATGGCGATCTGGATCCCCTGGGCGGGCGTGCTCGTCTGCGGGGACTACCTGTCGCCGGCGGAGATCCCGATGGTCGGGTTCTCGGTCGACGCCTACCTGGCCACGCTCGCCCGGCTGGAGCCGTGGGTGGAGGAGGCGGCGCACGTGGTCCCGGGGCACGGCGGGCCGATCGACGGCGCGCGCGCGGCGGCGATCCTGCGCGAGGACCGCGCCTACCTCGAGGCGCTGCCGGACGCGCAGCTGCCCCTGGCGCGGCGCACCGGCGCCCAGCGCAAGATCCACGAGCGCAACGTCACGCGCTGATCAGCGGGACGCCGGCGAGCGCGAGGACGACGCCGGCGCGCTGCACCGGTTGCAGCCGCTCGTGGAGCAGGAAGTAGGCGAGCGCGACCGTGACCACGGGGAACAGGCCGCCGAGCACGGCGACGAGGCTGAGCAGCCCGGCCGTGGTGGCGAGCGCGAACGCGGAGTTCGCGGCCGTGTCGAGCAGCCCGATCACCGCGAGTTGCGGCAGCGCCCGCGCCGGTGCGGTGGCCCGGGCGCGCAGCGCCACGAGCCCGAGCACGGGGACGGCGACGAGCCGCGCCGCGCCGACGCCGGTGAGCGCGTCGTGCTCGGCCGCCTTGTCGAGGCCGATGAGCGTGAGCCCGATGAGGAGCGCCGCGAGCACCGCGAGCCGGATCGCCGCGCGCTGGTCGTACGACGACACCGGATGACGGGCGCCGGCGGGGCCGGCCGGTCCGGCGGGCACGCCGACGGCGGTCGTGTCCGGCTCGCGCGAGGCGAGCACCGCGCCGGCCAGGGCGGCCGCCACGCCGAGCCATTGCAGCGCGCCCGGGCGGTCGCCGTTGACGATGCCGTAGGCCAGCGGCACGAGGGCGCTCGTGGCGCCGATCGGCGCCACGACGCTCATCGTCCCGCGGCTGAGCGCGCCGTAGAAGGCGAGCACCGCGCCGACGCCGACCGCGCCGGCGAAGAGGCCGCCCGGCAGCGCGCCGGCGTCCGCGCCGCGCACGGCGAGGACCGCGGCCAGCACGACCAGCCCGGCGGCCTGGCCGACGAGCGCGACGAGGACGGTGGGATGGCGGCGGCTCGCCCGGCCGGCCAGGAAGTCGGCCGTGCCCCACAGCAGGGACGCGACCAGCGCGGCCGGGGCGCCGCTCACTCCTTGGCCGCGGCGGCCGCGAGCCGGTAGGGCTCCTCCTCGCGGCGGATCAGGTCGGGGTTGGTTCCGGCGGCCAGCACGAGCTCCAGTGTGAACACCTGGGCCGCGAGCGCGCCTGCCACCAGGGTCCCGGCCGGCGTGTCGCCGCCGGGCAGCCCGTCGATCCGGGCCACCGGCATGCCGAGCTCGGCCACCGCGCGCTCGCAGTCGCCGGCGCGGTCGTCCCGGTGCTCGCCGGCCCGCCGGTCGATCCGCAGCAGGACGACGCCCGTGCGCGAGTCCGCGGCCGGCAGGTGCCCGTGCAGCACCTTCTCGAGCCCGAGCGGCGTGGTCGGCACGTGCACGCCCTCCTCGATCTTCAGCGAGAGCTCGCGCGCGGCGATCTCGTCGAGGCCGCTGGCCACGGCGAGCAGGCGCTCGCAGCCGGAGACCTGCTGCGCCAGCGCGGTGAAGTCGGCGCGGCGGGCGAGGACGGCGTCGACGATCCCGGCCACGTCGGGGACGTCGGCGCCGAGGTGGCCGGCGATGGCCACGAAGCTCACCAGCGGCGACAGATAGCCCACCGTGTGGCACCACGAGGCGTCCTCCAGCGGCGTGCGCACCACCACGTCGGCGGCGGCGGTCTCGCGGTTGGTGATCAGCACCGTGCGCGCGTCGCGCGCCGCGCCCAGGGCCGCGAGTGTCTGCCGGGTCTCGCCGCTGTGGGAGACGGCCACCAGCGCGCCGCCCCGCTGCGGGTCCAGCCAGGCCTCGAACGCGTCGCGGCTGCGCGCGCCCGGCAGCAGCGCGGCACCGGCCATCGCGGCGTGCTCGCTCGTCCCGCAGCCGGTGGCGATCAGTGGGTCCGCGCCCCGGATCGCCTCCGCGGCCTCGGCCGTCGCGGGGTTCTCCAGCAGCGCCCCGACGAGCCCCGGCTCGGCCAGGATCATCTCCTCCATGGCCCACGGCGGGCCGTCTCGCAACTCCGGCGTCGTGCTCATGGCCGGCACGGTACCGTTCCGGTGGCCCACTGGACAGGGCCACTTCGATGCAAGTTGATAGAGCCACGCAACACCTAAAGGGGTCTGACCCCTTTATGTATGGCGACTGAGATCTTTGCGCCGCTGGACCGCGGGCGGCCGCTGCGCGGGCAGATCGAGGCGGCGGTGCGGGAGGCGATCGGCGCCGGCGGGTTGCGGGAGGGCGGCCGGCTGCCCGCCTCGCGCGTGCTGGCCGAGCAGCTGCACGTGTCCCGCGGGGTGGTGAGCGAGGCGTACGCGCAGCTGGCCGCGGAGGGCTGGATCGAGGTCCGGCGGGGCAGCGCGCCGGTGGTGCGGGCGCACGCGGCCCGGAAGCCGGGCGGCCCGGCGGCGCCGCCCGCCGAGGGTGCGCCGCGACTCGACCTGCGGGCCACCGCTCCCGACCTCGCCGCGTTCCCCCGCCGGGCGTGGGGCGCGGCGCTGCGGCGCGTGCTGGCCACGATGCCCGACGTCGCCCTCGACTACGGCGACGCGCGCGGCGACCCCGGCCTGCGCGAGGAGCTGGCTGCGCACCTGGTGCGGGTGCGGGGCGCCGCGGCCGCGCCGGATGCGCTCGTGGTGACCGCCGGCTACACGCAGGCCCTGTGGCTCGTCTGCCGCGTGCTGGCCCGCCGCGGCGTGCGGCGGATCGCCGTCGAGGACCCCTCGCTGGACGACAACTGGGCGACGGTGCGCTCGGCGGGCCTGGTGCCGGTCCCGCTGGCGGTCGACTCCGACGGGGCACGGGTGGACGGGCTGCCGGCGCTCGGCGTCGACGCCGTCCTGGTCACTCCCGCCCACCAGTTCCCGACCGGCGCGGTGCTCGCACCCGCGCGCCGGCGCGCGCTGCTCGAGTGGGGCGGGCTGGTGATCGAGGACGACTACGACTCCGAGTACCGCTACGACCGCGCGCCGGTGGGCACGCTGCAGCGGCTGGCGCCCGACCGCGTGGTGCACATCGGCACGGCGTCCAAGACCCTGGCGCCGGCGCTCCGGCTCGGCTGGCTGCTGGCGCCGGGCCGGCTGGCCGGCGCCGTCGCGCGGGAGCGCTGGCCGGTCGACTCGGGCGGCGAGGCGATCAGCCAGCGCGTCTACGCCCGCCTGCTGGCCGGCGGCGAGCTCGACCGCCACCTGCGCCGGACTCGCCGCGAGTACCGCCGCCGCCGCGACGTGCTGGTCGAGCGGCTCGCCGCGCGGCTGCCGGAGTGCCGCGTGGAGGGAGTCGCCGCCGGGCTGCACCTGCTGCTGCGCCTGCCGGACGGCGCCGACGAGGCCGCCGCGGTCGCCGCCCTCGCCGAGCGGCGGATCCGCATCCGCGGCCTCGCCGGCTACCGGCTCTCGCGCGGGCCGGCCGCGCCGGCGCTCGTCGTCGGCTACGGCCGGCTGCCCGAGCCGGCGATCCCCGCCGCCGTCGACGCGCTGCGCGACGCCATCGCCGCGGCTACGCCGCGATCCGCCGCCGCACCGGGCCGAGCAGGCTCGCCGCGATCAGCGCCTCGGTCCAGGCCATCCAGCGCAGCGCGAGGACGGTGATCCCCGCCAGCGGGATCGCCAGGAACGCGGAGGCGACGGCCAGCGGCAGGCTGCCGGCGTGCCAGAGCCCGAAGTCGGGGCCGCCGTCGGGGATGGCCCAGTACCAGATCGGCAGCGTGGCCAGCCCGATCACGCTCGCGACCAGCGTCAGCGCGATCGTCCCGAACGTGAAGCCGACGATGGAATGGACGCTCAGCCAGCCGAAGTCGCGCCAGGTCTGGCGGTCGGCGAACGTCGCCCGCAGCCGGCCGAGCAGCGTGTCGGCGCGGTGGTCCTGATAGCGGCCGCGCACGCGCCGGCCGAGCAGGAACGATGCATTGCGGCGGTCGAGCTCGGCCGTCCAGCGGAAGACGACGGCGCTGGCGAGCATCACGGGCAGGCCGACGATGAACACGGCAAGCGAGAGCGACAGCGTGACGGCGGCGACCCAGACGGCGAAGGCGACGATGCTGGTCAGCAGCCCGGCGGTCAGGTAGGCCGTCTCGCGGGCGGAGCGGGCGAGGAGCGAGGTCATGGCGCCAGCATCGCTCCGCGGCGGGTCTCTCACCATGCGGCCGGCGTCAGACCGGCACTGGGGCTACCCCTAGCATCCTCGCGATGCCCCGCTCGCGCCCGACGCTCGCGACGGTCGCCGAGGCCCTCGGCGTGTCGGTGATGACGGTCTCCAACGCCTACAACCGGCCGGAGAAGCTGTCGGTGGAGCTGCGCGAGCGCGTGCTGGCCACGGCGGCGGAGCTCGGGTACGCCGGGCCGCACGCGATGGCGCGGTCGCTGCGGCGCGGGCGGGCGGGGGCGCTCGGCGTGGTGCTCGGCGAGACGCTGCCCTACGCGTTCGAGGACCCGGCGGCGCTGGAGTTCCTGCGCGGGCTGGCCCGGGCGGGCGCCGAGCGCGGGGTCGCCCTGCACCTCGTGCCGGCGAGCGGCAACGAGGGCGACCCGGCGCTCGTGCTGGACGCCGCGGTCGACGCGTTCGTCGTGTTCGCGCTGCCGGACGGGCACCCGCTGGCCGGCGCGCTCATCCGCCGCGGGCTGCCGACCGTGGTCGAGGGCGGCCCGGAGCTGCCGGGCTGCCCGCTCGTGGGGATCGACGAGCCGGCCGCCGCCCGCGCCGCCGCCGGCCACCTGCTCGCGCTCGGGCACCGCCGCCTGGGGGCGATCACGCTGCCGCTCGGCGGCCGCGCGCGGGGAAACCGGCCGATCGAGCCGGGAGACGCCGCCACCCACCGTGTCACGCGCGGCCGCCTGGAGGGCTTCCGGGCCGCCGCGCCAGAGTTGGCCGCGCGGGAGGCGGCGTTCAACGACCGCTCGCAGGGCGAGGCGGCGGCCGGCGCGCTGCTCGACGCGCCGGAACGCCCGACGGCGCTGCTGTGCATGAGCGACGAGCTGGCCATCGGCGCCCTCCGAGCCGCGGCCACCCGCGGCCTCGCCGTGCCCGGCGACCTGTCGGTCACCGGCTGGGACGACACGCCCGAGGCGGCCCGCGCCGACCCGCCGCTGACCACGATCCGCCAATCCCTCCACGACCACGGCCGCGTCTGCGCCGAGCTCGCCGCCCGCGCGCTGGCGGCGGGGGACGTCGCGGTGGAGGGCGTGTGGCCGCAGCCGTGGGAGCTTGTGGTCCGCGGCTCGACGGCGCCGCCACCTGGTTAGTTTATCGATACACTGCGACGGGTGGAGCCGTTCCGGCGCGATCGCCTGACCTGGCTGGCGTACACGATGCTGGCCTGGTTCGCGTATCTGCAGGCGGCGCCCGGGCTGATCGTTCCGCACCTGCGTGACGAGCTGCACCTCAGCTACTCGGCCGGTGGGCTGCACGTGGCCGCGTGGGCCGGCGGGAGCGTCGTGGCGGGGCTGACGGCGACGGCGATCGAGCGCGTGCTGGGGCGCAAGGCGGTGTTCTGGCTCGCGCCGGTGGGCATGGGCGCTGGGCTCGTGGTGCTGACGCTCGGGCGGGTGGCGACGGTCACCGTCGGCGCGCTGCTGTTCATGGGCGTCTGCGGCGGGTTGCTGCTGATCACGATCCAGGCCGCGCTGGCCGACCGGCACGGGGAGCAGCGGACGGTCGCGCTGACCGAGGCCAACGTGGCGGCCAGCGTCGCGTATGTCGTGCTCATCGGCGCGCTCTCGCTCGCCGCGGCGACCGGCGCCGGCTGGCGGGCCGCGCTGCTGGCGGCGCTCGCCATCCCGCCACTCGCCTGGCTGCTCAACCGCCGCGAGGAAATCACCGCGCCCCCGCCTCCGCCGGAACAAAGCGGCCCGCAGCGCCTGCCGGCCGCGTTCTGGATCGCCGCCGCCACGATGTTCTGCACGACCTCCGCGGAGTGGTGCGTGACCGCCTGGGGCGCGAGCTTCGTCAAGGCCGCGGCGCACGTGTCGACGGACGCCGGGGTCTCGCTGATGATCGGCTACTTCGGCGGCGTGGTGGTCGGGCGGACGCTCGGCAGCCGGCTCGCCCGGCGCTTCCCGACCCAGCGCCTGCTCGCCGCCGCCCTGGTCGTGACCGCCGGCGGCTTCGCGGTGCTCTGGCCCGCCGCCACCCCCGGCCAGGCGCTCGCCGGGCTGGCGCTCACCGGGCTGGGGCTGGGCAACCTGTTCCCGCTCGCCCTGTCGTTCACCGTCGGGCTCGCCCCCGACCGGGCGCAGCTGGCCAGCGGCCGCGCGGTGCTCGTCACCTCGGCCGCGGTGCTGGTCGCGCCGCTCGTGGTCGGAGCGCTGGCGGACGCGACCTCGCTGACGGCCGCGCTCGGCGCGGTCCCGGTGACGCTGGCGCTCGCCGCGGCCGGGCTGGCGACCGCCATCCGGGTCCACTCGCGGACGCCGCTCGTCCTGGCTCAGCGCAGGCCGGCGAGCTCCTCGTAGAGCGCGCGGGACGTCCGGGCGCCCTGCTCGAGCCCCGCTACGCGGTACCACTCGTTGGGCGCGTGGACGTTGTCGCCGGGGACGGAGAAGCCGGCCACGATGCAGGGGATGCCGCGCTCGGCGAACGCGGAGAGCACCGGGATCGAGCCGCCGGACCGGACGAGCGCCGGCTCGCGCCCCACGGCCCGGGCCAGCGCGCGCCGGGCGGCCAGCAGCGCGGGCGCCTCGGGGTCGAACCGCGTCGGCTCGGCCAGCGAGGCCGAATACGACAACTCCGCGCCCGCGGGCAGCGCGTCGCGCAGCAGCCGCTCGAGGTTCGCCGAGATCTCCGCCGCACTCTGGCCGGCCGCCAGCCGCACGGACAGCGTGGCCGACGCGCGCTCGACCACGATCGTGCGCTCCTCGCCGCCGCTCACCCGGTGTACGTCCAGCGAGGGCGACGCGGTGGTGCGCACGTAGAACTCGTCCCCGGCCGCGGGATCGGAGGCGCGCAGCCCGCCGGTCTCCAGCGCCTCGGCGCCCGCCGGGAGCGTCGCCCAGCTCGCCAGCTCGTCGGCCGAAGGCTCCTCCAGCCCGGCGCGCAGCGGCTCCGGCAGGCGGCCGTCCGGCCCCGGCAGCACCGCGCCCAGCGCCGCGTGCAGCGCGTGGAACGCGTTCAGCGCCGCTCCGCCGTAGACGCCGGAGTGGCCGGGCCGCTCGCCGGTGCGCACCTCGAGGTCCGCGAACACCATCCCGCGCGTGCCCAGCGTGAGCGCCGGCGTGTCGGCATCGACCATGTCGACGTCGAAGACGATCGCGCAGTCGGCGCCGCGCTCGTCGGCCGCGACCCAGTCGGACACCGCGTCGTCCCCGGTCTCCTCGGCCCCCTCGATCAGCACCCGCACGTGCACGGGCAGCTCGCCGGCGCGGGCGAGCGCACACGCCTCGTGCAGCAGCGGCAGGAAGTTGCCCTTGTCGTCGGCCGCGCCGCGGGCGTAGATGCGCCCGTCGCGCAGCGCGGGGTCGAACGGCGGGGACTCCCACTCGTCCAGCGCCCCCGGATCCTACACGTCGTAGTGGCCGTAGATCATCACCACGGGCGCGTCCTCGCGCGCCGCGCGCAGCTCACCCACCACCAGCGGCGCGCCGCCGGGCGTGTCCACCAGCTCGCCGGTCCCGCCCGCGTCGTGCACCCGCCGCAGCGCCCAGGCCGCGGCCTCGCGCAGGGCGGCCTCGTCGCGCGCTCCCGCCGAGATCGACGGGATGCGCAGCCACTCCAGCAGCTCGTCGAGCAGCTCAGCCACTGGTGATGACCGCCAGCGTGTCGCCGGCGGTGACCGCCGTGCCCTCCTTGATCGGCAGCTCGGCCACCTTCCCCGCCTTGTGCGCCGTGATCTCGTTCTCCATCTTCATCGCCTCGATGATGCAGATCAGCGCGCCCTCCTCGACGTCCGCGCCCTGCTCGACCAGCACCTTGAAGACGTTGCCCTGCAGCGGCGAGCTGAGCGTGTCCCCGCCGGGTGGGTGGGATCCGATTCCGCCCGACTTCGAGCGCTCGCGGCGGGGAGCGGGGCGGGCGGCGCCATTGGCCGGCGCCGCGGCCTGCGCCATCGCCTCGCCGTGCACCGTGACCTCGAAGCGCTTGCCGGACACCTCGACGACGTAGTCGCGCGCGACCAGCTCCGGCTCCTCGTCGGGCTTCGGGAGCTTCGGGAACGCGAGCTGCTTGAGCCACGCGCGGTCCTCGATGAGGTCGCGGCACGTCTCGCCGCGCGCCCACTGCTCGGAGGCCATGATCGCCTTGTGGAACGGGATCAGGGTCTTGACGCCCTCGATCTCGAACTCGCGCAGCGCCCGGGCCATCCGCCGGGTCGCCTTCTCGCGGTCGGCGTCCCAGACGATCAGCTTGGCCACCATCGGGTCATACAGCGGCGTGATCTCCGACCCGCTCAAAACGCCTGAGTCGACCCGCACGCCGGGGCCCGACGGCTCGCGGTAGTGGGTCACCGTGCCCGGCGCCGGGGCGAAGTTCTTGGCCGCGTCCTCGGCGTTGATCCGGCACTCGATCGCGTGGCCGTGCCAGCGGATGTCGTCCTGGCCGAAGCTCAAAGGCTCGCCGGCGGCGATCAGCACCTGCTCGCGCACGATGTCGACCCCGGTGACCGCCTCGGTCACGCAGTGCTCGACCTGCACGCGGGTGTTCATCTCCAGGAAGAAGTACTCGCCGTCCTCGGACAGCAGGCCCTCGATCGTCCCCGCCCCCCGGTAGTCGACCGCGCGCGCCGCCTCGACGGCGATCTTGCCGATCCGCGCGCGCAGCTCGTCGTCCACCAGCGGTGCCGGCGACTCCTCGATGAGCTTCTGGTGCCGGCGCTGGATGGAGCAGTCGCGCTCGCCCAAGTGGACGACGCTGCCGTGCGCGTCGGCCAGGATCTGGACCTCGACGTGGCGCGGGTCGGGCAGGTAGCGCTCGAGATAGACCGTGGCGTCGGAGAAGAACTTCTCGCCCTCGCGCGCGGCGCCCTCGAAGGCGTCGGCGAGCTTGTCGGCCTCCAGCGCGACCCGGAAGCCCTTGCCGCCGCCGCCGCCCGCGGCCTTGACCGCGACCGGGTAGCCGATCTCCTCGGCGATCTCGGCGGCGCGCTCGACCGTCTCCACGGGGTCGGTGGTGCCGGGGACGATCGGCACGCCGGCGCCCTGCATCAGCTCGCGCGCCCGCGTCTTGGAGCCCATCGCCTCGATCGCGCCGGCCGGCGGGCCGATGAACGCGATCCCGGCCTGCTCCAGCCGGCGGGCGAACGCCGCGTTCTCGGCCAGGAAGCCGTAGCCGGGGTGGACGGCCTCGGCGCCCGAGCGCTCGATCGCCTCCAGCAGCTTGTCGACGTTCAGATACGACTCCGCCGCCGGGCCGGGGCCGAGCAGGAACGCCTCGTCGGCGCGCTTGACGTGCTGGGCGTCGCGGTCGGCCTCCGAGTAGACGGCGACAGAGGCGATCCCGAGCTCGTCCAGGGCCCGGATGACCCGGACGGCGATCTCCCCGCGGTTGGCGACCAGCACCTTTGCGAACATCAGGCGGCGGCATGCTATCCGCCCGCATCGTCCTCGTCCGCCATGGCCAGTCCACCTGGAACGCCGAAGGCCGCCTCCAGGGCCAGGCCGACCCGCCGCTGTCCAAGCTCGGCCGCCGGGAGGCGGTGGCGCTGCGCGGCCTGCTCGCGGGCTTCCCGGCCGAGCGCGTGCTGAGCAGCGACCTGCGTCGCACCCGCGAGACGGCGGCGGCGCTCGGCCACCCGGAGGCTGCGCCCGATCCCGTGTGGCGCGAGATCGACGTGGGCGAGTGGGCGGGCCGGCTGCTGGCCGACCTGCCGGCGGGCCCGGAGCCGTCGTGGCGCGGCGGCGACCTGGTGCCGCCCGGCGGCGAGCACTGGGAGGAGCTGGCCGCGCGGGTGGCCGACGCGCTGGAGGCGCTGATGGCGGAGGGCGGCGACTGGCTCGTGGTCACCCACGGCGGCGTGATCCGGGCGGCCGTGTCCGGCGTCACCGGCGCGGACGCCCGGCGGATGGGCGGGCCGGGGAACGCCAGCGTGACCGTCCTGGAGCCCGGCCGGCTGGTCGCCTACGGCTGGACGCCCGACGGCTCCATCCCCGGTCTGTCATAGCGCTGACTTTTGGTCAACTGGCCGCAAGTTCCCCTCCGGGGCGGCGTTCCAAGCCCCTGACGCCGCCCCCCTTCCTGGGGCCTTAGCGGGGGCGGTGACTGGGCCCAAGATTCGCCCAGTCCGATGCGGGAGCCGGTCGGCCGGCAATATGGGGCCGCCGCGCCGGCCGGTTACCCCGCGTTCACCAGCCGGTCCGCACCGGCGCGAGGTCGACCGCCTCGCGCCGCGCGGCCTGCACCCACCCGCTCGGCCGCGTCTCGGCGGCCGCCGCCGGCGGCGCGGTGTCGCGCAGGAACTGCTCGATCGCCGCCAGTACGGCCGCGGCCTCCTCCGGCGAGGCGGAGGACCCGTGCAGCTCCAGGCGAGGGCGGCGGTTCACAGCGGGATGTTCCCGTGCTTTCTGCGGGGGCCGGGCTCGCGCTTGGTCAGCAGCGTGGCGAACGCGGCGATCACCTTCGGGCGCGTCTCGTGCGGGACGAGCACGTCGTCCACGTACCCGCGCTCGGCCGCCGTGTACGGGTTGGCGAAGCGCGCCTTGTAGTCGTCGATCAGCTTCTCCCGGCGCTCGTCCGGAGTCGGCGAGGCCGCGATGTCGCGCCGGTGGATGATGTTCACCGCGCCCTCCGGCCCCATCACGGCGATCTCGGCCGACGGCCAGGCGAAGTTGAAGTCGGCCAGCAGGTGCTTGGACGCCATGACGTCGTAGGCGCCGCCGTACGCCTTGCGGGTGATGACCGTGACCTTGGGCACCGTGGCCTCGGCGTAGGCGTAGAGCAGCTTCGCGCCGTGGCGGATGATCCCGCCCCACTCCTGCGA
>JAICUS010000156.1 GCA_025935735.1 Solirubrobacteraceae bacterium
CCCGCCGCCCGCGGCCTCCGACCGCGCGCGGGCCGCTCCGCGGCGCCGCCTACCACCGCACGCGGGCCCGCCGCTCCGCGGCGCCCTACTGCTTGATCTGCCGCACGTACGCGTCGTGATGCTGAGCCCGGACCGTGTCCAGGTTGCTCTGCGCCTCGCTCTTGGACCTGTAGTGGCCGGTGAACACGACCCAGTAGCCCGCGTTCAGCGACGAGAAGTCGTCCGACTTGAGGATCCCCACGGTCTCGCCGGCGCTCTGGGCGGACGTGGCCACGCTCTCGGCCTTCGACTGCGTCGTGGCCGACTCGATGATGATCGTCCACCCGTCGCCGCCGGTCCAGCCGGGGAAGCTGCCGGTGGCGCTCGTCGTCGGGCTGGCCGTCGCGCCGGGGGCGGGCGTCGTCGTGGCGCCGGGGCTCGGCGACGGCGTCACGGTCGCGCCTGGCGCCGGCGTGGCGGTGCCGAACGGCGTCGTGGTCGGGAGCGGCGTGGTCGTGGGGACGGGCTGCGCCGCCGATGGCGTCGGCGTCGGTGTCGCGTTGGCGAGCTTCTCGGGCCCGTTGGCCAGCGCCACGATCAGCAGGACGACTCCGATCAGCGCCAGCGCGCCCAAGCCGCCCGAGAGCATGATCGGCACCCGCCACCCGCGCGGCTCGGCCACTTCGGTCTCGGCCGCGGCGCCACAGGCCAGGCACCACTCCTGATCGGGCGCGAGCGTGCTCCCGCACCGCGGGCACCGCCGCTCGGGCGGCGCCGGCGGCGTCGCCGCGTCATGCGGGGGAGGCGTGACCGTGCTCATCGCCGCCGCTCCACCGGACTGAACGCCGAGCCATTGCGCCCCGCCGCCTCATCGTCCCGCTCGTCCCCGCCGGCCGCGGGCGCCGCGCCCTCCGCCGCCCGCGGCTCCTCGCGCTCATCTTCGCGCGTGGCCGCGGCATGACGGCGATCCCCGGGCTCGCCGCCCGCCGGCGTCTCGGCACCCGCGGCCGTCTCGCCACCCGCGGTCTCGCCGGCCGCGGGGGCGTCGTCGTCGCCTGCCGCGGGCGTCTCGCCACCCGCGGTCTCGCCGGCCGCCGGGGCATCGCCGCCCCCCACCGGCGTCTCGCCAAGCGCGGTTTCGCCGGCCGCCGGAGCGTCGCCGGCTGCCGCGGGCGTCTCGCCAAGCGCGGTTTCGCCGGACGCCGGGGCGTCGCCGCCTGCCGCGGGCGTCTCGCCAAGCGCGGTTTCGCCGGACGCCGGAGCATCGCCGCCCGCCGCGGGAGTCTCCCCTTCCACGGATTCGCCGGTCGCCGGCGCTGCGCTGCCCGCGGCGTCTGTGCCGGCCGCCGGCGTCTCGCCGCCCACGGGTTCGCCGGCCGCCGGCGGCTCGGCGCCTCGGGGTTCGCCCGCCGCCGCGGCGACTTCCTCGCCCGCGGTCTCGCTAGCTGCCGCGGGCGTCTCAGCGCCGCCGAGGACGCGGGTCGGCGCCTCGTCGGCGACCGTCGCGGCATCGTCGCCGGCCGACGGCTCGCCGCCCGCGGTCTGCGGGCCGGGAGCCGGCGTCTCGCTGCTCGCGATCACGCCGGTCGGCGCCTCGGCGCCGCTCGCCGCCGGCTCGTCTCCGCCGGCGCTCGCGGGGCGCTGCGGCCAGGCGAACTCGGGGTCGCCCGCGTGCAGCGGGGAGTACTCCTCGGTGGGCTGGTCGTGCGGCGGGGCAGCCGGCGGCTCGGCGGCGGCTGCGGGCGGGCCGGCCTCGTGGGCCACCGCGCGGCGCGCAGATTCCGTCAGCGGGAGGCCGCAGTGGAAGCAGTAGTGCGCGTCGCTGCCGAACAGCTCGCCGCAGTGCGGGCATTCGCCGCCGACGCCGGGCTCGCGGACGACGACGTGGCGCCGCACGTCGTCCAGCCGCAGCTCGAGCTCGTGCAGCTCGGTGTCCAGGCGCGTCAGCCGGGAGAGCTTCACCTCGCGCAGCCGCCGGTGCGCCTCGTGCTCGATGTCGCCGGCGGTGCGGTGAAGCTCGTAGACGAAGCCGCCGAGGTCGCGCAGCAGCACCTCGCGCGCGGCGCGGAGGAAGCTGACCCGCCTGCGCAGCCGGCTCCGCCGCGCGCTGGTGGGTGGCGCGGCCGCGAGCTCGTCGGGGTCGACGCCCGCCGGCAGGTCCGAGACCGGGAACATCGGCGCCGCGCCCGGCGCCGCGCCAAACGGCGCGGGCGGCTGGGCGGCGGGAGAAGGCTGGTGGACCACGGGATGGAGCGTCTGCGCCGGGTCGGCGCCGGCCGCGTCTCGCGGACCCGCCTCGGCGGCGTGCGGCACCCCACCGGCGGCCGGGCCGCTCGCCGCCGCGGCGGCTCCTTCGGCGCCCGCCGGCCCAGCGGCTCCTTCGCCGCCCGCCGCGCCAGCGGCTCCTGCGCCGCTCGTCTCGCCGCCCCGCTGGTACGTGGTCGGCTGGTCGTCGTCGCGCAGCACGCGCGTCTGCGCCGCCGGGTCGACGAGCAGGGACTGGTGGCCGCCCGGCTCTGCGGGGGCGTTGGCAAGCGCGTCCGCGGCTCCCGGCTCCGCCTGGGCGGGTGGCTCTGCGCCTTCGGGACCGTCGGAGCGCCGGCTGGACAGGCGTCGGAACAGGCCGCTCATGGGTCGGCGGGGCACATCGCAGGCTCAGGCCCCGCGCGGTCGAGTATAGGGTCGCCCTGCGGGCCCACGACCCAACAACGCACCGGCGGCCGGCGAGGTTCGCGAAAGCGACCGCGACTTCGCGATCGAGCGCCGGCGCCCGCCTCAGGCGCCCCGCTCGTCGAGGAGATCCCGCCAGGCGGCCACGAGGCGGTCCGCCATCGCGTCGGCCGAGAACAGCCGCGCGCGCTCGCGCCCGGCCCCGCGGGGGTCGGCCGTGGCGAGGTGCGGGCGCAGCGCGGCCCGCCACGCCTCGCGGTCCCACGGCGCGCAATAGGCGCCGTCGATCCCGCCGAGCGCCACGGGATGGATGCCCACCGGGGTCGCGAACGCGGGGACGTCGCAGGCGAGCGCCTCCAGCACGGACAGCCCGAACGCCTCCTTCTCCGAGGGGACCAGCACGGCGTTGGCCGCGTTGATCCAGTACGGCACCTCTGCGGGCGCGACGCCGCCGAGCGTGACCAGCCGCGCGTCGCCGGCGGCCTCGACCGCGCGGTCGTAGCGCTTCAGCGGCCGCGACGGATCGTGCGGGAACAACAGGTAAGGGCCGGCCGGATCGAGCCCCAACCGTGCCCGCGCCTCCACGCGCGGGATCGGCCGGAACCGCTCCAAGTCGATCCCGACCGGCAGCACGGCGACCCGCCGCGTGGTACCGGCTCCCGGCAGGTTGGCGCTGAACTCGCGCGACACCGCGATGGTCAGCGCGGTGAACGGGAGCACCGCCCGCGTGGCCAGATACGAGCGCCGCACCAGCAGGTCGTTGCCGTGCAGCGTGACCGCCACCGGCCCGAGCCGCGCCAGAACCGCCGGCCACGCGGTCAGGCCGAAGTGCGCGTGGACGACGTCGAACCGGCGCCCGCGGTAGCGGCGGCGCAGCCCCGCGGCCGCCCGGACGAGCGCCCGCGGCCCCGGCCCGAACGCGTACAGCTCGATTTCCAGATCCCCGCGGCGCCGCAGCGCCTCAACTTGGTCGCGCACGAACGGCCCGAGCGCCGGCCGCTCGCGCGTGGGATACATGTTCGTGACCACCAGGACCCGCATGTCGCAGCGGACCCTAGGGAACGACGCCGCGCGTGCCGCCCGCTGCGCACTTTTGGCACAGATTTGTCGCACTTTCTTGGCAAACGCGTGTAGATCCGTTCAGTCGCCGCCCCGAGACTCCCTCCATGCCCCGCGAGCCGGGGCGCCGGCCCCGGGCAACGGGGAGTTTCTGAGCCTTCCGAGGGAGAGCGATGTACGAGTTGATGGGGCGCGCGCACGCCGCGCTGTCGCGCGAGCGCGGACAGGGGACCGTGGAATACGTCGGGCTGGTGCTGCTGCTCGCAGTGCTGCTGGCCGGCGTGGTGACCGCGAGCAAGAGCTTCAAGGACACCGGGATCGCCGAGGCGGTCGTGAAGAAGCTCAAGGCGGCGATCGACAGCGTCGGGAACGTCTGAGCCTGCCGTGGGGGCGGTGAGCCGGAGGGACGGGCGGCGCGTGGGAGGCCAAGCCGTACGGCCTGCGTGCCAGACTGGCGGCGTGGTCGCGCCGCCCGTCCCTCCGTCCGCGCCCGACGAGCTGCGCCGGCGTCCCGTCGGCGTGTTCGACTCGGGCGTCGGCGGGCTCACCGTCCTGCACGAGCTGCTCGTCCAGCTGCCGCACGAGGACTTCGTGTACTTCGCCGACTCCGCCCGGGTGCCGTACGGCCCGCGCCATCGCACCGAGATCGAGGCGTTCTCGCTCGAGGTCGCGGAGGAGCTGCTGGCCCGGCGCATCAAGCTGCTCGTGCTGGCGTGCAACACCGCCTCCGCTGCGGCGCTGCCGGCGCTGCGCGAGCGGCTGATGCAGACGACGCTCGGCGTGGACGTGCTCGGCGTCGTGCAGCCGGGCGCCGTGCAGGCCGTGGCCGCGACCCGCAACGGCCGCGTCGGCTACATGGCCACCGAGGCGACCGTGGCCAGCGGCGCCTACGAGCGGGCGATCGCCGCGGCGGACCCGTTCGTCACCGTCACCGCCGTCGCCTGTCCGGAGCTCGTGCCGCTGATCGAGCGCGGCTCGCCGTTCGACGCGCGGATGGTCGAGGCCGTCCGCCACTACACCCGGGCGCTGCGCGAGGCGGAGGTCGACACGGTGATCCTCGGCTGCACCCACTACCCGCTGATCCGGCCGATGCTCCAGCGGCTGCTCGGCCGCGGCGTGGAGATCGTCAGCTCCGGCGTGCCCGTCGCCCGCCAGGTCGAGCACGTCCTGGGCAGCCGCGGCCTGGGCAATCCGCGCGCCGGCGAGGGCGACTACCGCTTCCTGTCCTCCGGCGATCCAGAGGCCCTGCGCGCCCTCGGCACGCGCTTCCTCCAGCTCCCGCTCGGTCCGGTCGAGCACGTGGAGCTCGCCGGCCTTCCCGAGCTCGCCGAGGCAGGGCGATGAGCCGCGAGCGCAGCCACGGGCGGGGGCCGGACGAGCTGCGGCCCGTCACCATCGAGCCGGGCTTCGTGCGCACCGCGACCGGGTCGGCGCTGATCGCCTGCGGCGGCACGCGGGTCATCTGCACGGCGTCGGTGCAGGAGTCGGTGCCGCGCTGGCTCGCGGGCCAGGGCCGCGGCTGGATGACCGCCGAGTACGGGATGCTGCCCGCGTCGACCGGGGACCGCAAGCAGCGCGACGTCTCCAAGGGCCGGCCCGACGGCCGCTCGGTGGAGATCCAGCGGCTGATCGGGCGCTCGCTGCGCGGGGTCGCGGACCTGAACGCGCTCGGCGAGCGCACGGTCTACGTGGACTGCGACGTGCTGGAGGCCGACGGCGGCACGCGCTGCGCGTCGATCACCGGCGGCTACGTCGCGCTCGCGCTGGCCTGCCGGCGGCTGCTGGACGAGGGCAAGCTGACCCGCTCGCCGCTGACCGGCAGCGTCGCGGCCGTCTCCTGCGGCATCGTCGAAGGGACGCCGATGCTCGACCTCGACTATCCCGAGGACTCCACCGCCGAGGTCGACGCGAACGTGGTGATGACCGGCGACGGCGGGCTCGTCGAGGTCCAGGCGACCGCCGAGCGCACGCCGCTGTCCCGCACGCACCTCGACGACCTGCTCGCGCTCGCGCAGACGGGGATCGACGGGCTGCGCGCCGCGCAGGAGGTGGCGCTGCGATGAGGGACCGTGCGCCGCGGGAAGCGGCCCTGAGGTGACCTCGCCGTGCAGTTGCTGCTGGCGACCCACAACGCGCACAAGCTCCGCGAGTTCACGCGGCTGCTGCCCGCGCTGACGCTCGACCCGCTGCCGCCCGGCGCCGAATCGCCGGAGGAGACGGGGGAGACGTACGCCGACAACGCGCTGATCAAGGCTCACGCCGCGGCCCGGGCCACGGGCCGGGCCGCGATCGCCGACGACTCCGGGATCGAGGCCGAGGCGCTCGGCTGGCGGCCGGGCGTCCGCACCGCCCGCTTCGCCGGCCCGCAGGCGAGCGACCGGGAGAACCTCGACAAGCTGCACCGCGAGGCGCCCGCCGGCAGCCGCGCCCGCTACGTCTGCGTGATCGCCCACGTCACGCCCGACGGCGAGGAGCACCTGTTCGAGGGCCGCTGCGCCGGCACGCTGGCGCCCGCGCCGCGCGGCGACGGCGGCTTCGGCTACGACCCGCTGTTCATCGCCGACGAGGCGCCCGGCCGCACGATGGCCGAGCTGCCCGACGAGGAGAAGGACGCGATCTCCCACCGCGGCCACGCCGCCCGCGCGCTGCTGGCATGGCTGCGGCGTTGAGCAGCGGCGACGGCGAGGGCCCGCGGCACGAGGTCGGCACAGGCGACGGCGCCGGCGCCCGGGCCCGCAGCCGGGCGGCGGCGGTCTCGATCGCGTCGAACACCGTGCTGATCGGCCTGAAGGTCGTGGCCGGCGTGCTCACCGGCTCGGTGGCCATCCTGACCGAGGCGATGCACTCCGCGATCGACCTGCTGGCCTCGCTGATCGCGTTCTTCTCGGTCCGCCGCGCCGAGGAGCCGGCCGACGCCGAGCACCGCTACGGCCACGAGAAGTTCGAGAACGCCGCCGCGGCCGCGGAGGGGATGCTGATCCTGGCCGGGTCGGCGCTGATCGCGTTCGCGGCGATCCGCTCGCTCATCCGAGGCTCGCAGCTCGACCACCTGGGCTTCGGCATCGCCGTCGTCGGCGTCGCCGCGCTGGCCAACCTCGGCGTCTCGAGCTGGCTGTTCCGCAAGGCGCGGGAGACCGAGTCGGTCGCCCTGCACGGCGACGCGGCCCACCTGCGCACCGACGCCTACACGTCGGTCGGCGTGCTGATCGGCCTGGCGCTGGTCAGCGCCACCGGCGCGCAGTGGCTGGACCCCGTCGTCGCGCTGGTCATCGCCGCGGCGATCGTGGTCACCGGCGCGCGGATCACGCTCGGCTCGCTGCGCGTGCTGGTCGACGAGGCGCTGCCCGACGAGGAGCTCGAGGCGATCACGCAGGCGATCGAGGCGTTCGCCGGCCGCGGCGTCGTCGGCTACCACCAGCTGCGCACCCGCCGCGCCGGCGCGTCGCGCTACGTCGACCTGCACGTCCAGTTCCGCCGCGGCACCTCGCTGGAGGAGGCCCACTTCACCGCGCACGAGCTCCAGGACGAGATCCGCCGCCGCCTGGGCGACGCGGACGTCCTCATCCACCTCGAGCCCGAGGACCGCGTCCGCCCGGGGGAGACGCTCAGAACAAGTTAATGGCGGCCGCGATCCCGACGGCCAGCGTCACGCCCGCGTAGCCGGTGTAGCCGGACAGCAGCAGGATGAGCGCGGCGACGAGGCAGATGCCCACGGTGACGAGCCACGCGAGGCGGGAGAGCGGCGGCATGCTCGGGCTATTCTCGCGGACGCCCATGCCGGCCGCCCTCACGTCCGCCGTCGCGCTCGGTTATCTGCGCGAGCTGTCGGCCGACATCACCGGCGCGGTGCTGCTCGACGCGGCCGGCGAGCTGCTCGCCGGCCCGCCCGACCTCCACGCCCCCGCGACCGCCCTGCTCGCCGCCGCGCCGCCCGGGCCCGCCGAGCTCCACGGCCGCACGCCCGCCGGCGCCGTGTTCGCCGCCCGCGACGAGCACCACCAGCTCGTCGTCACCACCGGCCGCCTCGCGCTCCCGCGGCTGACACGCCATGACCTGCAGACCACGCTCGCCGCACTGGGCGGGCGCCGCGCCGCGCCGCGCCAAACGCCCCCGATCGAGGCCCCGCAGCACCTCGTCGCGGCGCTCCTCACAGTGACGAACGGTCGGCACTAGGACCGTTTTCGGCGCCACAGCGCCATTTCCCGCAGCGAACCGAGCTCCCAAATCCTCGCAAAATGCGCTACTTTCCCCCCGACGCCCCCCAACCGCGTCCGAAGCCGCTGTTAGCTTCGGGCCTTCCATACATCCCCTGAGGGATACACAGGAGGACGCATGACGAAGAACGAGTTCGTCGATCGAGTCGCTTCTACGAGCGGCTTGAGCAAGAAGGACGCCGGATCGGCGGTCGACGCCGTCATCCGGTCGATCGAGGACGCCCTCGGCAAGGGCGAGGACGTCAACTTCACCGGCTTCGGGAAGTTCCACGTGGCCGAGCGGGGCGCCCGCGAGGGCCGCAACCCGCGGACCGGCGAGACCATGACGATCGCCGCCAGCCGGGTGCCGCGCTTCACGGCCGGCTCGGGCCTCAAGAAGGCCGTCAAGTAACCAGCACCAACGACGAGGCCCGTGGCGGGCGCCGGTGGAGCCATGCCGGCGCCCGGCCCGGCGGGCACGGCGGACGATGACCGCCGCGAACGGCCGTTCGGCCAGACGGCCGCACTTCGGCGACCGCCTCGCCGAAGCGGTACAGCAGCGCGAGTCGCAGATCGTCCTCGGGATCGACCCCGACCCGGCGCGGCTGTGGCCCGCCGCCGTCGAGGGCTCCAGCGAGGCCCGCGCCCGCCTGGCCACGACGCTCTCCGACGCCGAGGACGCCGCGGGCGGCGTCCGCGAGGTCTCGGACGCCCCCGCCGGTGAAGGGGTCGTCTCCCGGCTCGAGACCGCGGCGGCGGTCCTGGCCCACTGCCTCGCGCTGATCGACGCCGCCGCGCCCGCCTGCGTGGCCGCCAAGCCGCAACTGGCCTGCTTCGAGCGCCTCGGCGCCCCCGGCTGGCTCGCGCTCGAGCACGTCTGCGCGCACGCCCGCGCGCAAGGACTCCTCGTCCTGGCCGACGCCAAGCGCGGCGACGTGCCCGTCACGGCGGCGGCGTACGCCCAGGCGCTCGTCTCCGGCATGCCGTCGCCGTTCGGCCACGTCAGCGGCCTCGGGGCGGACGCCTTCACGGCCAACCCGCTGCTCGGCAACGACGCGCTGGAGCCGCTCGTCGCCGCCGCCCGCAGCCGTGCCGCCGGCCCGTTCATCCTCGTCCGCACGTCCAACCCGGGCGCGGCCGACGTCCTGGACCTCGAGCTGGCCACGGGCGAGCGGCTGTGGGAGCACCTTGCGGGCATGGTCGACCGGCTCGGCCAGGCGGGGGAGAGCGGCATCGCCGACGTCGGCGCCGTCACGGGCGCGACGGAGCCGCGGCACCTCGTACGCCTGCGAGAGCTCATGCCCGCCACCCCGTTCCTGCTCCCCGGCGTCGGCGCCCAGGGCGGGGACGTGCACGGCCTCGCGCCGGCGTTCGCCCCCGGGCGCGCCGGCGGGCTGATCACCGCGTCCCGCTCGATCGCCAACGCCCACGAGGCCGCCGGCGCCCCGCCGGCGCTGGCCGCCCGCACCGAGGCCGAGCGCCTGCGCGAGCAGGCATGGCACCTGGCTTGAACCGCCTGCCCGGCCACTATCATCGCCCCTGATGGCGGCACGCACCCCCGCGCGCTTCCTCGCGCCGATCGCCCTGGTGGCCTTCGCGTTCGCGCTCTACACCGTCGTCCAGAACGCGCGCGACAACGCCGGCACGTCCTCGTCGTCGTCGACGCCGGCGCAGACGACGCCGACGAAGTCCGGCTCGAGCGCCAAGTCCGGCAAGAAGTCGGCCAAGAGCCACGCCAAGAAGGCCCATCGCGTGCGCGCGGGCGAGACGCCGTCCTCGATCGCGCTCAAGTACGGCGTCACCGTCAAGCAGCTGGAGAAGCTGAACCCCGACATGGATCCGCAGGCCCTCACGGTGGGCGAGCGGCTCAGGCTGCGCAAGTGACGCGCGCCGCGGTCCTCGTGGCGGCGGCGCTCGCGTTGGCCGCCCCGGCGGCCGCCGATGCCCGCACGCCGGACTGCCCCTCGTCGGTGGGCGCGCCGAGCGCGATCGTCATCGAGGTGTCCAGCGGCACCGCCGCCTGCGCCCGCGCGCCCGACCGCGAGCGGCCCGTCGGCTCCACCACTAAGCTGATGACCGCGCTGCTCACGCTCGAGCGCGCGAAGCTCTCGGACGTCTTCACCGCCGCCGACTACCACCCGCTGCCGGTGGAGTCGAAGATCGGCCTGCTGCCCGGCGAGAAGATGACGGTGCGCGACCTCATGCGCGGCCTGCTGATCGAGTCCGGCAACGACGCGGCGGCGACGCTGGCCGAGGGCGTCGGCGGCTCGCAGCGCAAGTTCGTGCGCGCGATGAACGCCCGCGCGCGCCAGCTGGGGCTCGAGAACACGCACTACGAGAACCCGATCGGGCTCGACGCGGCCGGCAACTACTCCAGCGCGCGCGATCTGGTGACGCTGGCCACCGTCCTGCGCACGAACCGCTTCTTCAAGCACACGGTGAACCTGCCCCAGGTCACGCTGAAGTCCGGCGCCTTCCGGCGGACGTTCGCCAACCGCAACCTCCTCGTGCGCCGCTACGGCTACGTCAACGGCGTAAAGACGGGGCACACGCAGGGCGCCGGCTACGTCCTGGTCGGCTCGGCGAGCCGCCACGGCATCCAGCTGATCAGCGCCGTCCTGGACGAGCCCAGCGAGGCCGCGCGCGACGACGACACGATCCGCCTGTTCGACTACGCCTTCCACCGCTTCCAGCGCATCCGCGCGGTAGTTCGGGGCCGGGTGATGGCCACGGCGACGATCCGCGACCGCGCCGGCGCGCGGCTCGACCTCGTGGCGGGCAAGACGCTGCGCCGGATCGTCCGCCGCGGCCACCGGCGCGACGTCAAGCTCGCCGTGCACGCGCCGGACTCCATCGCGGGGCCGATCCGCCGGGGCGAGCGCCTCGGCCGGATCGAGGTCAGCCAGGGCGGCCGGCACGTGGCCACGGTGCCGCTCGTGGCGGCCAACCACGTCGCCGCGGCGGGCATCGCGCAGCA
>JAICUS010000438.1 GCA_025935735.1 Solirubrobacteraceae bacterium
CGCGGCGCGATGATCCGGTACGCCTTCAGGCCCAGCCCGAGCCGCTCGCGGTCCTCGGACAGCAGCGGGTCCAGCCCGCACAGCTCCTTCACGCGCTCCAGCCGGTAGGCGACGGTGTGCCGGTGGGCGTAGATCGCGGCGGCGGTGGCGTTCATGTTGCAGTTGCGCTCCAGGTAGGCCGACACCGTGCCCACGAGGTCGGTCGAGTACTGGGCGTCGTAGGCCACCAGCGGCGCCACCGTGTCCTCGTAGAAGGAGCGCACCTCCTCGGGGTGCGAGGCGAGCACGCGGAAGAGCAGGCGGTAGGTGCCGGTGCCGATGTCCTCGGCGATCGGCACGTCGGACCGGCGCAGGACGTCCAGGACCAGCTCGGCCTCCTGGAGCGCCCGGCCGAGGTCGGGAGCTTCCGTGTAGAAGGACGACACGCCGACGGTCCCGTGGCGCTGCAGCCGCGCCGCCACGCGCTGGGCGGCGGCCAGGGTCGCCGAGGCGTCCTCCCCCGGGAGCAGCGCGTAGACGCGGCCGGAGCCCTCCATGTGCTGCGCCAGGGCGCCCGGGTGCTCGCCCGCGATCGTGGCCACGACGTGGCGCGGCCGGTCGCTCGAGAGCTCCGCGCACAGCGCGACGGCGCCGCGGGACAGGTCGCAGCCCAGCCGCGCGGCCCGGCGCAGGATCTCGTCGGGCTCGAGGTCGTCGCGGGCCCGCAGCTCCTCGAGGAAGGACCCGCGGAGGTTCTGCTCGACCTCCAGGCGCGCCTCCTCGACCGCCACCTCGGTCAGGCAGGCCACCGCGGCGGCGTGGAGGAACTCGAGCGCCTCAGGTTCCGGCGAGGCGTCGTCCAACAGAAACACGGCGCCGATGCGCTCGTCGCCGGACGAAATCGGCACCTCGGCCGCCACGCCCGAGGGGACCGCGCTCGGGCGGCCGGAGACGTAGCGCTTGAGCGCCGCCAGGTCCACGCCGGGGCCCGAAGCCGCCGCGGCGCCCAGCCGGGGGACGACGATCGCCACCGCGCCGCCGGTCTCGCCGGCCGCCAGCGCCGCCACGCCCTCCAGGCCGTCGCCGGCCAGGACCGCGTCGACCATCCGCAGGTGGACGGCCCGCAGCCGCTCCGTCGCCGACGGGCGGTGCGCCTCGATCGCCACTCGCGCTCCTCATCTGGCGCGAGGCGGCCGGCCATCAGCCGCCCCGCGCCTTCACGAGGCTCACCCGGTCGCCTCGGCGGCGACCTCCGGGTGGGCCTGCAGGGTTTCCTCGCCGGACTCGCCCGTGCGGATCCGGTAGGCCTCCTCGACCGGCATGACGAACACCTTGCCGTCGCCGATCGAGCCGGTGCGGGCGTGGCGCAGGATCGCGTCCACGACCGTCTGCACGTCCTGGCTGGCCACGACGCACTCGAGCTTGACCTTCGGCCGCAGCCAGTTGGTCAGCTCCGCGCCGCGGTAGCGCTCGGTGATCCCCTTCTGGCGCCCGGAGCCCTTGACCTCCGAGATCGACAGCGACGGGAACCCGAGCGACAGGAGCTCCATGCGGATGGGCTCGAACGCCTCGTGCCGGATGTATGCCTCGATCTTCTTCACGCGGTGACCTCCCGAGTAATGGCCGCCGGATTGCGCCCGGGCACGACCGGCACAGCCGCCGGCGCGTACCCGACCAGCTCCGGGGCCGGGATGAACTGCTCGGGGTACCCGTACATGCCGTGCTCCGAGATGTCCAGTCCCGCATCCTCCTCCTCGGCGCTCACGCGCAGGCCGAAGGTCCGCTTGATCGCCCAGAACGTGGCGAACGAGAGCACGAACACGAACGCGAAAGCCGACGCCACGCCCAGGACCTGGGCGAGCAGCTGGTGCAGCGAGCCGGAGTAGAAGAAGCCCGGCTTGCCGACCGCGTTGTAGTCCGCCAGCCGCGGCGCGGTGAACAGGCCGCAGGAGATCGTCCCCCACACGCCCGCCAGGCCGTGCGCGGACAGCGCTCCCACCGGGTCGTCGAGCCACTTGTCGATGGCGATCACGCCGAAGACGACGATCACGCCGGCCACCGCGCCGATGATCGGGGCGGCCCACAGCTCGACGTAGCCGGACGGCGCCGTGATGGCCACCAGCGCGGCGATCGCCCCGTTGCCGGCCATGCCGATGTCGATCTTGCGCACCCGGAACCACATGACCGCGACGGCGGACAGCACGCCGGCGGCGGCGGCCAGATTCGTGACCATGGCGATCGCCGGGAAGCGGCCGTCGAGCGCCTGCAGACCGGAGCCCGGGTTGAACCCGAACCAGCCGAGCCAGAGGATCAGGATCCCCAGGCCGAACAGCGGCATGTTGTGGCCCGGGATGGCGCGCGGCCGGCCGTCGCGCCCGTACTTGCCCCGGCGCGGCCCGAGCAGCAGCAGCGCCGCCAGCGCGCCCGTGGCGCCCATCAGGTGCACCACCGTGGAGCCGGCGAAGTCCTGCATCCCGAAGTGCGCGGCCAGCCAGCCGCCGCCGAAGATCCAGTGCGCGCCGATCGGATAGATGACCGCCGAGAAGACGACCGCGTAGATGATGTAGACGCCGAACTTGATGCGCTCGAGCGTCGTCCCCCAGACGATCGCCAGCGAGACGGCGCAGAAGACGAACTGGAAGAACCACAGCGTCTCCACGGTCACGTGGCCGGAGGACTTCGGCCCCGTCCAGGCCAGCGGGAAGTCGGAGCCGGTCAGGAAGAAGCCGTGCGTGCCGATGATCGCGTTGCCGGAGCCGAACGAGAACGCGAAGCCGACGGCGTAGAACAGCAGCGCGCAGATCGAGAAGTTCACGAGGATCTTCGCGATGACCGTGCCGGCGTTCTTGCCGCGGGAGAAGCCGATCTCCAGGAAGGCGAAGCCCGCCTGCATGAACATCACGAGGATGCCGGCGACCAGCACCCAGACCGAGTTGATCGCGACCGCGTCCGGCAGCGCGGTGATGTTGGTCGTAGCCATGACCGGAGTGTCGGCGGGCCGCGGCGCCCGTTCATTGTCCCCGTGTCGAAGATTCGACCGCCCCGTTTCTCCCTGCGGTCGATCTGCCAGGATCAGCGCGTGGCCGCGCCCCTCCGCGACGCCGACGCCCACGCCGAGCGCCTGTTCGCGCTCTCCCAGGACCTGCTCGGCGCGGCCGACGCCGCCGGCCGGCTGCGCTGGGTCAACGCCGCCTGGGAGCGCACGATGGGCTGGAGCCGCGACGAGCTCTACGCGCGCCCGTACCTGGAGTTCGTCCATCCCGCCGACCGCGAGAAGGTGGCCGCGTTCGCCGAGCACCTCCAGCACCTGCCGCCGGGGGAGAGCCGGCAGGTGGAGACCCGCGCGCGGCGCAGCGACGGCAGCTTCCGCTGGCTGCGGGTGAGCGCCGCGGTGGCCGGCGGCGCCGAGCCGATGGTCTACCTGTCCGGCACCGACGTCACCGACCTGCACGAGGCGCTGACCGAGCTCGCGCGCTCCAACGACGAGCTCGACCGCTTCGCCTCGGTCGTCTCGCACGACCTGCGCCAGTCGCTGACCGCGGTCTGCGGCTACCTCGCGCTGCTGGACAGCCGCCACGGCGAGGCGCTGGGCGACGACGCGCACTACCTGCTGGAGTCCGCGCGCGAGGGCGGCGAGCGCATGCGGGCGCTGGTCGACGATTTGCTCGCCTACGCGCGCGTCGGGCACTCGGGGCGCCGCCCGGAGCCGGTCGACGCCACGGACCTCGTCCGCCGGCTCGCCCCCACCGCCGCGCCGAACGCCACGCTCCACGTCAGCACGCTGCCGGTCGTGCACGCGCGCCCGCGGGAGTTCGAGCAGCTGCTGGCCAACCTCATGGGCAACGCGGCGAAGTTCGTCGCGCCCGGCGTCCGCGCGTGCATCGAGGTGACCGCCGCCCGCGAGGGCGATTGCTGGCGCTTCGAGGTGGCCGACAACGGGATCGGCGTCCCGCCGCCGCTGGCCGACCGGATCTTCGGCATGTTCCAGCGCCTGCAGCGCGCCGACGACTATCCCGGCACCGGGATCGGGCTCGCCATCTGCCACAAGGTCGTCGCCGCGGCCGGCGGGCGGATCTGGGTCCAGCCGCGCGCGGACGGCGGCAGCGTCTTCACGTTCACCTGGCCCGTCTGACCGCCGGGCGAAACCCGTTCGCCCCAATTTGGACACCGGGACAAAGTCTCCGGTGGCGCGCGGGCCTACGTTAAGCGCGCTGTCTCTGATCCTGAGGAGGACCACGCCCGCTATGCCGACCCGCAGCCGTACGCCCAACGTCGCCGCCGCCCAGTGGAGCCCGAACGGCGGCGCGCTGGGCCAGGCGGACCTCACGCAGCCGAACGCCAACGTCTTCGGCGAGAACGTGTTCTCGGTCGCCGTCCAGCGCCAGCGGCTGCCGAAGGCGGCGTTCCGCCAGCTGGAGGCCGCGATCGCCAAGGGCGAGTCGCTGGAGCCCGAGCTGGCCGACCAGGTCGCCTCGGCCATGCGCGAGTGGGCGATGGAGCGCGGCGCGACGCACTACACGCACTGGTTCCAGCCGCTGACCAACTCCACGGCCGAGAAGCACGACTCCTTCTACCAGCCGACCGGCGACGGCAACGCGATCGCCGAGTTCGCCGGCAAGGAGCTCATCCAGGGCGAGCCGGACGCCTCCTCGTTCCCCACCGGCGGCATCCGGGCGACCTTCGAGGCGCGCGGCTACACCGCCTGGGACCCGTCCTCGCCGGCCTTCGTGCTCGACAACCCCAACGGCGCGCTGCTGTGCATCCCGACGGCGTTCACCTCGTGGACGGGCGAGGCGCTGGACCACAAGATCCCGCTGCTGCGCTCGATGGACGCGCTGTCGCGCTCGGCCATCCGCGCGCTGCGGCTGCTGGGCGACGAGAAGGCCGGGCACGTGTTCACCACGGTCGGGCCCGAGCAGGAGTACTTCCTGATCGACGAGCAGTACTACTTCGAGCGCCCCGACCTGGTGACCACGGGCCGGACGCTGTTCGGCGCCAAGCCGCCCAAGGGCCAAGAGCTCGACGACCACTACTTCGGGTCGATCCCCGAGCGCGTGCTGGCCTGCATGCTCGAGACCGAGCAGGAGCTGGCCAAGCTCGGCGTGCCGATCAAGACCCGCCACAACGAGGTCGCCCCGGCCCAGTACGAGGTCGCCCCGATCTTCGAGAACTCGAACATCGGCGCCGACCACCAGCAGCTGACGATGCAGATCATGCAGAACGTCGCCCGCCGCTACGGGCTCGTCTGCCTGCTGCACGAGAAGCCCTTCGCCGGCATCAACGGCTCGGGCAAGCACAACAACTGGTC
>JAICUS010000337.1 GCA_025935735.1 Solirubrobacteraceae bacterium
GCAGCCGCTCGGGGACGGTGCGGCGGATCGCCTCCCGCCACGACCGCACGAAGCTGCGCTCGCTCACCGGCTACCACCTCGGCTGAGCCGTGCACCAGCCGTCGGAACGCACGCAGGCGCGCCTGGCCCGGGCGTTCGCCGCGCTGCCGCCGCGCGTGCAGGTGAAGCTGTCGCGCATGCCGCCGATCGTCATCGACGGCCAGCGGCTGGAGCCGGAGGTGCAGCTGCTGCTCGCCACGCGCCGTCTGATCGGCGAGCCGGTGTGGGACGAGCGGCTCAGCCCCGCCCGGGCGCGCGAGCTGGCCCGCGAGGAGGCGGCGATGGCCGCGGGGACGCGCCCGGTCGCGGTCGGCCGGGTGCGCGAGCTCGAGGTGGCCGGCCTGCCCGCCCGCCACTACGCGCCGCCCGAGGACACCGGGCCGCGGCCGCTGCTGCTGTTCTGGCACGGCGGCGGGTTCGTGGTCGGCGACCTCGACACCCACGACGCGCCCTGCCGCATGCTCTGCCGCCACGCGGGCGTGCACGTGCTCTCGGTCGAGTACCGGCTCTCCCCGGAGGACCTGTTCCCCGCCTACCTCGACGATGCGCACAACTCGTATACATGGGCGCGTGAGCACGCGCGCGAGCTCGGCGCCGACGGGCGCATCGTGGTCGGCGGCGACAGCGCCGGCGGCAACATCGCCGCGGTGATCGCCCAGGAGCGGCGCGACGTCGACGCGCAGCTGCTCATCTATCCGGCGGTGGACGCGTCGGTGCGGCGGCGCTCCCACGAGCTGTTCGGCGAGGGCTTCTTCCTCACCGACACGCTGATGGACTGGTACGCGGGGCACTTCCTCGGGCCGGACGCCGACCCGACCGACCCGCGCCGCTCGCCGCTGCTCGCGCCCGATCTCTCCGGGCTGGCCCCGGCGCTGGTCGTCACCGCCGGCTTCGACCCGCTGCGCGACGAGGGCGAGGCCTACGCCGCCGCGCTCGCGGGCGCCGGCGTGCCGGTGCTCACCCGCCGCTTCACGGGCCTCTTCCACACGTTCATCAACTGCATCGGGATCAGCCCGGCCTGCCGCGCGGCCATGGCCGAGGTGGGCGGGATGCTGCGCGCGCTCCTAGCGTCGGCGTAGGAAGGCGATCAGCGCGGCGGCGGCCGCGATCGCGCCGGCCGCGGCCCAGGGGACCGGCCGGGGCGGCGGGAGCGGGCGGTGCCCGGGGACGAAGCGGCCGACGGCGGACTCCTCGAGCTGGCGCTTGGCCAGCGAGCGCAGGAAGCCGTGGGTGACCAGCACGTGGATGCGCGACTGCGTCTGCTTGTAGAACCAGCGGGTCAGCCAGATGGCGAGCGCGGGATAGAAGTTCGCCACCTCGACCTCGATGTGCACGCGGCCGTAGCCGGCGCGGGGGGAGTCCAGGCGGCGGACGTCGATCTCCAGGAAGCCCTCGTGCGGGCGGCCGACCAGCAGGCCGTCCTGGATGTTCCAGCGCACGATCCCGCGGTCCGACGAGAGCCGGTAGTCGGGCGCGTGGAAGCGCAGCAGGACGATCGGGTGGGCGAGGAACACCACCGAGCGCTCCGACTCGGTGTAGGCCACCCGGATCATCCCGAGCGTGACCCGCGACAGGTAGCTCCAGTACGTGCGCGCCAGGCGCTCGAGGTGCATCGGGTCCCACAGCGCCTCGAGCTCGGCGTCCGGGACGTCGACGTTCGCCGCCTGGATCGAACGCACCGCGCCGCCGCGGCCAATCACCGTGTGGTGCTCGGGGTCCGCGATCTCCGCGTGGACGACCGGGCGCTCCGGGACGCGATTGCGCAACTTCATGGTCGGTGCCGCCGGGATCATCCCACGCGGGGGCTCAGGGGTGCCCGACCGGCGGACGCTCCGACACGTTCTCCGCCGGTCGGGCGGGCCCCCAGGCCGTCACTGCGCGGTGGGCTTCAGGCGCAGCGCGCCGACCGTCGACGTCTCGCTCATGCCGAGCGTGAACGCGGTGGCCTGCGTCAGGTCCCAGTCGGCGCCGGCGACCCCGTACGGGCCGCGGTCGATCACCGGCACGACGAGCGTGCGACCCTGATAGTCGATGGCCACCGGCGTGCCGCAGGGGAGCGTGCGGTGCGCGACGCCCAGCAGGTCGGGCGTGAGCACGATCCCGCAGGCGGTCTGGTTGCCCCAGAAGCCCGGGCCGTACCAGGTGGCGAGTGACGGGCGGTACACGGTGACCGTCAGCGGCGCCGAGGCGCCGCGGAGCACGGCGCGGAGCGCGAACTGCCCGATGTGGCGCGGCTTCCAGCGCTCGGTGAACGTCCCGTCGGGCTGCACCCGGGCGCCCGTCACCTTCTTCCAGGCCAGCGTGCGCGGGTTCTGGCGCTGCAGCTTGACCCGGTGGCCGGCCAGCGAGGGGTCGGCGGTGCCGTGGACGAGCAGCGGCTGCCTGACGGTGGCGTCCGGCGGCATCGTGAGCTCGACGCCCCCGCCGGCCGCGGTCTCGGGGAGCGCCGCGGGGACCGCCACGGGAGCGACGACCCCGCCGGCGCCCTGGGCGCGGGCCGCGGCCGGCACGGCGGCGAGCGCGGCGGCCACGGCGGCGAGCGCGGTTGCTGTCCTGGGGCGGATCGTCATTGGGCTTCCTCTGGTGCCTACGAGGTGAGCTGACGGGCTCGCGCTGAGGAAGCAGCGCCACGGCCGGCTCTTGGGCCGGGCTCGATTCGCCCCCGCGGACTGCGCCGTCCGCATCGGGTCCCCCGTTCGCCGCCTTGACCGGGGCGGCGCTTCGGCGCCCGGAACCTAGCAGGACTACGGCTTCGGGAGCCGGTCGACCGCGCGCTTGAGCGCCCGCCCGCCAACCGTGAGCCCGATCTGCGCCAGCTCGCCCACGGCCTGGATGGTCGTCGTCACGAGCTCCGTCCCCCGCGGCGGCTGGACGGTGCGCACCGGCGGCGGGTCCCCGACGCGCCGCTGCTGCCCCAACGCCCGCGCCCCGGGCCGGACGGCCGCGGGCCGTCGCGGCGTGCCGGGCTTCTTCGCCGCGGCAGCGGGCTTTGCCGCCGCGCGCTGCGCGGCGACCGGCCTGGCGGTCTTTGCCGCGCGGCTCGCCCCACCGTCCTTCGCGGACTTTGCGGCGCCTCGGCGCGCCGCGGGCGCCTTGGCGGCCGGCTTCGCCGCGCGCCCGCTCGCGGTCGTCGCGGGGCGGCTCCGGCCCGCCGGGGTGGCCTTCACGCGCGCCGGGCCGGCCTGGGGGCGGCGGGGCGATTCGCGCTTCGGGCGCGGGGGTGGCGCGGGCTCGTCGGCGGCGGCGGGCGGCGCGTCGGCGCGCGGCCGGCCGAGGCGTTGTGGGCGGGTCGCCGGGAGGTTTCCGAGGACGCTCGCCTTCTCGCGCTTGGCCTTCGCCTTGCGCTTGCCAGCCTTGTCCGCCATCCCCGGGCAAGTCTATGACCCCTGGAGACACAGGACGCCGCGTGCGATCATTCAATACAGGACCGAGCCCCTGCTAGCGCACGACGCGCATCCCCGGCAAAGTGACCGGCGCCGAAACTGCGGGTGGAACTCGGCTATCGCACCGCCTAGACTCCGCCGCGACGAGTGTCGTGAGGGGCGTGCACACCCCCGGCGGCTTCCGAACAAATCCAGAAAGGCCGGCTCCCCGGAGCCTCGCTAGAACGGGACATCCATGTCAGTTGTGGAGCTACAGGAACTCGAAGAGGTCAAGGGACTGCTGCTGAAGGGTCAGCAGGTCGGCGTCCTCACCTTCGCCGAGATCTCGACCGCCGTCTCCGAGATCGACCTGGACGAGACGGACGTCGAGGAGCTGCACGCCTTCCTCGAGCGTTCCGAGATCGAGCTGGTGGAGGAGATCGACCCCGCGCTGGCGGCCGGCCAGGAGGACCGCGCGCCCGACAAGCGCGGCCGGCGCAAGGGCAAGACGACGATCGACCTCAAGCCGGACATGACCACCGACTCCCTTCAGCTGTTCCTGAAGGACATCGGCAAGGTCCGGCTGCTCACCGCCCAGGAGGAGGTCGACCTGGCGCGGCGCATCGAGCGCGGCGACCTCGACGCCAAGCAGAAGATGGTCGAGTCCAACCTGCGGCTCGTCGTCTCGATCGCCAAGAACTACCGCAACCAGGGACTGCCGTTCCTGGACCTCATCCAGGAGGGCACGCTCGGCCTCGTCCGCGCGGCGGAGAAGTTCGACTACCGCAAGGGCTTCAAGTTCTCGACCTACGCGACCTGGTGGATCCGCCAGGCGATCGCCCGCGCGCTCGCCGACAAGGCGCGGACCATCCGCATCCCGGTCCACGTCGTCGAGAAGCTCAACAAGATCGGCCGCGCCGAGCGCAAGCTGGTCACCGAGCTCGGCCGCGAGCCCACCCCCGAGGAGATCGCCGACGTCACGGGGATCGACCCGGAGGAGGTCGACTCGATCAAGCGCTCCGCTCAGGCGCCCGTCTCGCTCGAGAAGCCGGTGGGCGACGAGGAGGAGTCCGAGTTCGGCCAGTTCATCGCCGACGAGCGGGCCGAGTCCCCGTACGAGCGCGCGGCCGAGATCCTCACCAAGGAGGCGCTGCGCGAGGCACTGGAGAACCTCTCCTACCGCGAGCGCCGCGTCCTCGAGCTGCGCTACGGCCTCGGCGGCGAGCACCCCCGCACGCTCGACGAGGTCGGCCGGACGTTCAACGTCACCCGCGAGCGCATCCGCCAGATCGAGAACCAGTCGCTCAAGAAGCTCCAGAGCCTCGCCGAGGCCCAGAAGCTCCGCGACGTCGCATAGCGCCGGCGGCGCGGCCCCGCCCGCGCCGCCCATTCGCAACGAAGCCTGCGCGGTTTCGGCACGATCGCGTGTTGTTTCGGCACACGATCCGCGCCACGCTCCGGGGGTGCGCTATCCGCATCCCGAATATCGGTACAAACCCAGCACACCCGACCAGCGCGCGGCCGCGATCGCCGCGCGTGACTGGGGCGTGATCTCGGCGGGTGAGCTGCTGGCCTGCGGGATGGCGCGCAACGGGATCGCCGCGCGAGTGGCCGCTGGGCGGCTCCATCGCATCCACCGCGGTGTGTACGCCCTCGGCCACGCCGGCGTGACCATGCGCGGCCGGTTCCTCGCGGCGGTGAAGGCTTGCGGTGCCGGGGCGGTGCTGAGCCACCGGTCCGCCGCCGCGCTGTGGGAGCTGGTGCCCTGGGACGACGAGCGCGAGCCCGAAGTGATCGCGCGCTGGGATCGCCGGATCGCCGGCGTCACGACCCACCGCGCGAACCAGCCGCCGCCGCAGATCCGCTTCGACCGCATCCCCGTCACCACCCCCGCGCGGACGCTGGCCGACCTCTCCTCAGTGCTGCCGTTCAAACCGCACCGAAGAGCCGTCCGCGAAGCCCTCGCCCGCAATCGCATTACGACCGACGAAGCGGCACACCTGACCCCGGGCGCGCCAGCGGCGACGAGAAGCGAGCTCGAGGACCTCCTCCTCGACCTCATCGAGGCCGCGGGCTTCGAGCGGCCGCGCGTCAATGAGCCGCTCCCCAACGGCCTCGTCCCCGACTTCCGCTGGCCGGACCACCGCCTCATCCTCGAAGCAGACGGAGCGGCCTGGCACAAAGACCGCGCGAATGACGCGCAACGACAGGCCCGGCTCGAGGCAGAGGGCGAGCGCGTCATCCGCGTCACCTACACCCAGGCCAAGGACCGGCCGGACGAGACCGCGAAGCGACTGGAGGCCGCCGGGGTCCCGCGTATCTTGTGAGCGTGGTTACGGAACCGTGGTCGCAGGATGACGACCTCGTCCTGTGGACCCTGCTGCTGGCCGAGGATCTCAATGCCGCGGCGCTCGCCCGCCTGCAGGAGCGCCACCCCGACGTCCGCTACTCGCACGGCTTCCTCTTCCAGCAGCTCGTCGCCGGCCCGCAGCCCGTGGGCGCCCTCGCGGAGCAGCTCGGCGTCACCTCGCAGGCCATCTCCAAGGCCGCGTCCGAGCTCGAGCGGCTCGGCTACGTCGAGCGCGTCAGAGACCGCGACGACGGGCGCGTCCATCGCATCGCGCTGACCGACCAGGGCAACCAGGCGCTCCAGGCCGGCGGCGACATCCGGGCAAACCTCAACCACGAGCTCGCCGCCGCGCTCGGGCCTGAGCGCGCCCGCACGGCCGCGCGAACGCTGCGAGCCGCGGTGGCCGCGCGGGCGAAGATGGCCGCGCCCGGTCAGGACCCCACTCAAGACCCCCCCAGCGGCGGTCGATGACACGAAGGACATGGCTTTCGATCTCGATCACGCGCTGCGCTATCTCATCGCGGCCGAGGGTTCCGACCTCCACCTGAAGGTCCCCTCCTACCCGCTCATCCGCCTGCACGGGCATCTCGAGCCGATCCCCGGCACCGAGCGGCTGTTCCCCGAGGACACCCGCCAGGCGCTGGCCCAGATGCTGGACGACGAGGACAAGCTCGCCGAGTTCCACGCGGAGAACGAGGTCGACTTCTCCTACTCCGTCGAGGGCCTCGGCCGCTTCCGCGTCAACGCCTTCCTGCAGCGCGGCTCGGTGTCGATCGTCATGCGCGCCATCCCGGTGACGATCAAGTCGGTCGACGAGCTCGGGCTCCCGGAGGCCGTGACCAAGCTGGCCGAGCAGGAGCGCGGCATCATCCTGCTCACGGGCACGACGGGCTCCGGCAAGTCGACCACGCTCGCGGCGATGATCGACCACATGAACCGGACGATGCACAAGCACATCGTCACGATCGAGGACCCGATCGAGTTCCTGCACCGCGACCGCAACTGC
>JAICUS010000736.1 GCA_025935735.1 Solirubrobacteraceae bacterium
CGCGCCGAGCCATTCCAGCTTGTAGGCGTAGTGGTCGGAGTCCGGCTCGCGGCCGTTCGGGACGTAGACGCAGACGATGCGGATGCCGCCGCAGGTCGCGGAGACGGCGCGGGCCTCGGGATCGGGGAAGCCGGGCGCGCCCTCGATGCCCCTGACCACGTCCTCCAGGCCGGCGCGGGAGAGGATCGCCACGCCGTTCCAGGCGCCCTGGCCGTGGGCCGCCACCTCGTAGCCGCGGTCCGCGAGCTCGGCGCTCAGGAGCGACGCGAAGGCGTCGTCGGTGAGCTTGGTCTCCTGCAGGCAGACCACGTCCGGCCGGCGCTGGTCCAGCCAGGGCAGCAGCCGCGGCAGCCGCTGCTTGACCGAGTTGACGTTCCAGGTGACGACGCGCACGTCAGCGGTGCTTCGCGAGGTAGCGCCTCGCCTGGCGGGTGACGTCCTTGACGAGGTTCCCCAGCGCGATGTTGGCGTCGACCAGGTGCAGCCCCCAGGTGGCGTCCGGCAGCGCGTTCAGCACGGGGGTGCCGGAGATCTGCAGCACGCTCGCGCCGTCCGCGTCCGAGCACTGCGCCGTGTAGACGCCGTCGGACTCGACCCAGGGCGTGCTCACGTGGAACGGCGGATAGCCGATCCCCGGCGTGATCTTGCCGAGCGTCGAGGACGGCGCGAACGGCGCGCTGGGCAGCACGGTGTCGAGCTTCGCCGCGCCGCCGCCGAGCGCCGCCGGGTTCGTGCACAGCACCTGCCGGCCCGCCGGCGCGCGGCCGAAGATCGAGTTCGCCGGCGGCGGCGCGTTGAACGTGGAGAACGCGATCACGCAGCCGAGCTGCGTGGACGAGCGGCACGCGCGGATGTGCTTGAAGTCGCCGCCGCGGTCGCTGCCCGCCCTCACCTGCACGTCGCCGCCGAGCAGCACGGCGGAGACGAGCCGCCGCCGGACGGACGGCTTGCGGTCGATCTCCTTGGCCACGAGCTGCCGCAGGACGAACGTGCCCTGCGAGTGGCCGATGAGGATCACGCCGCGGCCGTGGTTGAAGTGCTTGAGATAGTCGCGCCAGGCGGCGCGCACATCGCGGTAGCCGGTGTTGCGCTGATGGGCCGTGACCGTGGTGGCGCCGTTCAGAGCGGCCAGCGTGACCTGCCGGTACATCGGCGCGTAGACCCGGCACAGGCTCGAGTAGCGCGCGGCCTGGTAGAGCGCGATCGAGCGCTCCTCGGGGTCGATCCGCCGGTTGGCGATCGGCGTCGTCTGGTCCGACACCGTGGGATAGACGTAGAAGCAGTCGACCGGCCGGCGCTTGAGCGTGGACGGCGTGAACGTCCCCTGTGAGGCGCCGGTGGCGTCGACCCGGGTCGTCTTCAGCCCCGGCGTGCAGGGGTCGTGCTCGAGGCCCGGCTTGCAGAGCCAGGTGGTCTTGGCCGAGGCGCCGGAGGCGGCGCCGAGCAGCAGGACGGCGGCGAGGACGGCCGCGGTCGAGAGAGCGCGCACGGACACGCCCACATTATGGCTCCACGTGCAGGACGGCCTTGCCGCGCACCCGCCGCTCCAGCAGCGCGCGGATCGCGTCGCCGGCGTCGCGCCAGGAGGCCTCGAGCGCGACGTGCGCGTCCAACCGGCCGTCGGCGGCCAGCGCGCACAGCCGGGCGAGGTCGGCGCCGGCCCCGGCGGCGAGCTCGTCGCGCAGGTTGAGCGTGTAGATCCGCGCGCCGGGCGAGCGGTCGAACCGGGCCGCCCGGAACGTGACCGTCTCGCCCTCGGTGGCGAGGTTGACCACCAGGCCGCGCGGCGCCAGGTGCTCGATGGCCAGCGCGAACGCCGGGCCGCCCGCGCAGTCGACGACGAGGTCGAGGTCGCCGTCCACCCGCGTGACCACCGCGCGTGCGCCGAGGCGCCGGAGGTCCTCGCCGCCGGAGCGGACCAGGGCGGTCACGTCCGCGCCGCTCGCGCGGGCGAGCTGGACCGCCATCCGCCCGACGCCGCCGGCCGCGCCGGTGACGAGCACGCGCCGGCCGAGCAGCAGCCCGTAGAGCTCCAGCGAGCGCAGCGCGGTCAGCCCGGCCGTCACGAGCGCCGCCGCCTGCGCGTCCGACACCGCGTCGGGGACGACCGCCAGGTCCGCGGTGCGCACGGCGGCCAGCTGCGCCCAGGCGCCCGCGCGCACCAGGCCGGCGACCCGCGCGCCGGTCGCCGGGCCGCTGCCGTCGGCCGCGGCGCGCTGGACGATGCCCGCCACGTCCCAGCCCAGCAGAGCTCCCGCCGGCTTGTGCGCCAGGTCGAGCACCTCGCCGCGGTTGAGCGACGTCGCCCGCACCCGCACCAGCGCCTGGTCGGGCGCCGGCGCCGGGTCGGGCACCTCGGTCAGCGCGGCGGTGCGGGCGGTCAGCGCGAGCACTCGGCGCGACGCTAGCCCAGCGAGCGGCCCGCGTGGACTGACTTCGGGGTGACACCCCGATTGCGCGCGCGGCCGCGCGCATGGGAGGGTTCGCCGGACATGCCGAAGCTTCTGCTGCCCCTCGCCATCCTCGCCGGGATCGCCGCGCTGACGCCGTCCCGCGCGGCCGCCAAGCCCACGCTCTGCTTCGCCGGCGCGATCGACCAGCTCCTGGTCGCCGACGGCAAG
>JAICUS010000555.1 GCA_025935735.1 Solirubrobacteraceae bacterium
CCTCGCGCGGCACGGGCGTCAGGTTCATGACGCACACCAGCACGCGGCCCTCGCGCGACGTGCGCGCGAACGCCACGACGCTGTTCTCCGCGTCGTTGGCCGCGATCCAGAAGAAGCCCTCCGGGTCGCCGTCGCGCTGCCACAGCGCGGGCTCCTCGCGATAGGCGAAGTTGAGGTCGCGGACCAGCGCCTGGACGCCCGCGTAGGTCGGGCGGCCCTCGTCGTCGCGCTCGTCGAGCACGTGCCAGTCCAGCGAGCGCTCGGCGTTCCACTCCTGCGGCTGGGCGAACTCCTGGCCCATGAACAGCAGCTGCTTGCCCGGGTGCGCCCACTGGAACGCGTACAGCGCGCGGACGTTGGCGAGCTTCTGCCAGTGGTCGCCCGGCATCCGCGAGTAGATGGTGCCCTTGCCATGCACGACCTCGTCGTGCGACAGCGGCAGGATGAAGTTCTCGGAGAAGGCGTACATCAGCGAGAAGGTCAGCTGATGGTGGTGGTAGCGGCGGTAGACCGGGTCCTGCTGGAAGTAGGCCAGCGTGTCGTGCATCCAGCCCATGTTCCACTTGAAGCCGAAGCCCAGCCCGCCCAGATACGTGGGCCGCGACACGCCCGGCCAGGCCGTCGACTCCTCGGCCGCGGAGACGATCCCCGGCTCGCGCCCGTGGATGACCTCGTTGCACTCCTTCAGGAACGCGACCGCCTCGAGGTCCTCGTTGCCGCCGTACTCGTTGGGCACCCACTGGCCCTCCTCGCGCGAGTAGTCGAGGTAGAGCATGGAAGCCACGGCGTCCACCCGGATGCCGTCGGCGTGGTACTCGCGCAGCCAGAACAGCGCGTTGGAGACGAGGAAGTTGCGCACCTCGTGGCGGCCGAAGTTGAACACCAGCGTGCCCCAGTCCGGGTGCGCGCCGCGGCGCGGGTCGGCGTGCTCGTAGAGCGCCGTGCCGTCGAAGCGGGCGAGCGCGAAGTCGTCGCGCGGGAAGTGCGCCGGGACCCAGTCGAGGATCACGCCCAGCCCGTTGGCGTGCAGGCGGTCGACGAACGCGCGGAAGTCGTCGGGCGAGCCGAAGCGCGGCGTGGGCGCGAAGTAGCCGGTGACCTGGTAGCCCCAGGAGCCGGTGAACGGGTGCGCCATCACCGGCAGCAGCTCGATGTGCGTGAAGCCCATGTCGAGCACGTAGGCGCTCAGCTCGTCGGCCAGCTCGCGGAACGTGAGCGAGCGGTTGCCTTCCAGCGGGTTCAGCCGCCACGAGCCCAGGTGGACCTCGTAGACCGACATCGGGCCCTCGAGCGGCCGGCTCTCCCGGCGCTTCGAGAGCCACTCCGCATCGGTCCACTCGTGCTGGGAGTCCGACACCACCGACGCGGTCTTGGGCGGCACCTCGGTCTCGAACGCCACGGGGTCGGCCTTCAGGCGGATCTCGCCGTCCGGCGCGAGGATCTCGTACTTGTACGTCGCCCCCGCCCCGACGCCGGGCAGGAACAGCTCCCACACGCCGGAGGCGCCCATCGCCCGCATCGGGTGCAGCCGGCCGTCCCAGTAGTTGAAGTCGCCGACCACGGACACCGCCCGGGCGGCCGGTGCCCACACGGCGAACGCCGTGCCCACGACGCCGTCGACCTCGCGGACGTGCGCGCCCAGGCGCTCCCACAGCTCCTCGTGGCGCCCCTCGCCCAGCAGGTACATATCCAGCTCGCCGAGCGTGGGCTCAAAACGGTACGGGTCCTCGATCGTCACCGTCCCGGAGTCGCCGTAGTCCACCTCGAGCTGGTAGTCCAGCGGCAGCTTCGCCCCGTCGAGGCGGCCCTCGAAGACGCCGCCCGGGTGCACGCACTCCAGGGACTCGCGCTTGCCGCCGGCCACCACCGTCACGTTCGCCGCGGCGGGACGGAACGCGCGCACGACGACCGACCCGTTGTCGGAATGGGCGCCCAGGTACCCGTGCGGCTGGGCGTGCCGGCGGGCCAGGAGGAGATCGGCGTCGCTCATGGGATCTACCTACCCCTCCTCGAATTCCAGAAGCCGCAGGATGCCCGCGACCGGGATCGACACCCAGTCCGGCCGGTTGTTGAGCTCGTAGCGCAGCTCGTAGACCGCCTTCTCGAGCTCGAAGACCGACAGCAGCTGGTCGGTCGCCTGCTGGCCGGGCGGCAGCAGCGTGGCGTCGACGGTCTCGTGGTAGCCGGCCAGGAAGCGCTCGCGCGCCCGGGCCTCCCAGTCCTCCGGCGGCTCGACCCCGCGCAGCAGCCGCGCGCCGGCCACCGCGTAGGAGAACGAGCGCAGCATCCCCGCCACGTCGCGCAGCGGCGAGCGCTTCAGCCGCCGCTCGGGCAGCGGCCGGGCCGGCTCGCCCTCGAAGTCGAGGACCACCCAGCCGCGGTCGGACAGCATCGTCTGGCCGAGGTGGAGGTCGCCGTGCGTGCGGATCACCCGCCCGCCCGCGCTGACGTGCGAGAGCAGGTTCAGCCGCTCGCGCACGTCCTGCCCGCGGCCGGCGATCGGCTCGAGCGCCTCGCTCTCGGGCAGGTCGAGGAAGACCCGCTCGATCTGCTCGTCGACGTCGGCGGTGAGGATGGCCAGCGCCTCGCTGGACGGCTCGTCCGGGCAGAACGCCGGGTCGCTGGAGTCCGAGCCGAGCGCGCGGTGCATCTCGCCGATCACCGCGCCGAGCGCCTGCAGGCGGTCGAGCATCGTGTCGGGGTCGCTCGCCAGCTCGTCCAGGGTCAGCTCCCAGCCGTCGCGGGCGCCCGCCAGGTACTCCTGCAGGATGCCCAGCGTCGCGTCGATCAGCCGGCCCTCGACCTCGTACCAGCCGGCCAGCGGCGCGATGTGCGGGAAGCCGCGGGCCGACAGGAAGCGCAGCAGCTCGAGCTCGGGGTTGATGCCCGGCTCGACGCGCCGGAACGCCTTGAGGATGAGCTCCTCGCCGAACACCACCGACGAGTTCGACTGCTCGACGCCCACCGGCCGGACGTCCACCGTCCCGCCCAGCCCGGCGCCGGCCGACTGCGCCCAGCGGAACGCGAACTCGTCCTGCTCGACCTGGGCCTCGGTGTTGGAGCGCATGCGGTGCAACAGCTCGCGCCCGTACGCGGGGTCGGCCAGCGCGTCGTAGACCGTCCAGCCGTCCGCCTCGAGGATCGCCCGGTCGGCCCAGCCCTCCTCGGCCGGCCGCAGCCCGAGCGGCACCTGGTAGGTCTCGTGCGTCCCCGCCGGGAAGCGGGCCTCCACGAGGCAGAGCACGAACAGCGGCGCCTCGCTGCGCAGCGGGACCGCGGAGGCGATCGCGATGTGGTCGACCTGGCGGGTCTTGGAGGCGAACCAGCGCTGGGCGACGATCCACTCGTTGAGCGCGTCGGCGTCGAGGAACGACAGGTCGGAGGCGGCGACGAGGGCCGGGACGTCGGTCATTCCGGCTCTTCCTCGACGAGCTGGAACCAGTAGAAGCCGCGCGGCGCCAGCGTGAGCAGGTACGGCCACTCGCCGATCTTCGGGAAGCGCGAGCGGCCGAAGATCTCCACCGGCGAGCGCCCCTCGTAGGCCGACAGGTCGAGCTCCACGGCCTGCGCCGAGCGGGCGAGGTTGTGCACGCAGAGCATCACGTCGCGCTCGAAGGTACGGACGTGGGCGAAGATCCGCCGGTTCGACGGCTCCAGCGGCTCGTAGGTGCCCAGGCCGAACACCGGGTGCTCCTTGCGCAGCTGGATGAACCGGCGCAGCCAGCGCAGCAGCGAGTAGGGCGTGCGCATCTGGGCCTCGACGTTGACGGCCTGGAAGCCGTACACCGGGTCCATCAGCGGCGGCGCGTAGAGCTGGGCGAAGTCGGCGCGGGAGAAGCCGCCGTTGCGGTCGCCGGTCCACTGCATCGGCGTGCGCACGCCGTCACGGTCGCCGAGGTAGACGTTGTCGCCCATCATGATCTCGTCGCCGTAGTAGAGGACGGGGGAGCCCGGCAGGCTGAAC
>JAICUS010000614.1 GCA_025935735.1 Solirubrobacteraceae bacterium
ACGTAGCGGCGGGCGACGGCCAGCATGGTCGTGTAGTGGCGCGAGATGAGCGCCTCGAACGCCTGCTCGTCGCCCGCGCGCAGCCGCGCGACGAGCGCCCGGTCCTCGCGGGCCGCCTGCAGCTCATAGGCGTCGGTCACCCGCGTGCCTCAGCCGGCGTGCGCGACCGCGCGGCCGAGCCAGCTCCAGAACGCGCGGGCCGGCCCCTGAAGCGCCGGGCGCGTGCGCCTCACGGCGCGCAGCGAGCGGTGCAGCTCCACCCCCGCCACGGGTACGGCGACGAGCGTCCCCGCCGTGATCTCGGTGGTGACGGCCCGCTCGGAGATCAGCGCGAAGCCGCCGGCGAGGACGGCGCGCTTGAGCGCCTCGGCGCTCGCCAGCTCCATCTCGGGCTGCAGCGCCACCCCGGCGGCGGCAAGCGCCTCCGCGACCACCGCCCGGGTCCCCGAGCCCTCCTCGCGGGTGAAGAACGGCTCGCTGCCCAGCGCTCGGGCGGGCACGCTCGGCCGGCGGCTCCAGGGATGGCCGGCGGCGACGACGGCGACGATCTCGTCCTGCGCCACGACGAGCTCGGTCAAGCCGCGGGCGCGGGCCGGCGGCCCCTCGACGAAGCCGATGTCGCAGTTGCCGTCGCGCACGGCGCGGATGACCTCGTCGGTGTTGGTCACCGTGGCCGCGACGCGACAGCGCGGGCCGGCACTGCGGAAGGCGGCGAGCCACTCGGGCAGCAGGGCCTCGCCGATCGTGCGGCTGGCGTGCAGCCGCAGCAGCGGCAGCTCGTGCGGGGAGCGCAGCGCCGCCTCGGCCCGCGCGAGCACGGCCAGCGCCTCGCGGGCCAGCGGGTAGAGCACCCGGCCGTCCGGCGTGGGCTGCACCCCGGTCGGCCCGCGGTCGAGCAGCGCGCGGCCGAGGCGCTGCTCGAGCGCCTGGACGCGCTTGGTCGCCGCCGACTGCGTGAGCTGCAGCGAGTCGGCCGCGCCCTGGACGGTGCCCGACTCCACCGCGGTGACGAAGGCGGCGAGCTCGCGTCCGGGAAGCGGATCGGCCAGGGACATTCCAGACCGGAATGGTACGCCCGCGATCGGACTGGCGGCCGCCCGGCCGGCGGCGGACCATCGGCGATGCAACCGGAACCCGAAGGAGCCGCCGCCATGTCCGCACTCGCCGCCGTCACCCAGCGCCCCGTCCGCGCCGCATCCCTGCCGGGTGCACGCAGCCGCACGCTCGTGCTGGCCGCGATGGTGCTCGCCGTCGCCATGACGTTCATCGACCAGACGATCGTGGCCATCGCCGCCCCGGACATCCAGCGCGACCTCTCGCTGTCGGCCACCGGCTCGCAGTGGGTCGTCAATGGCTACCTGCTGGCGCTGGCGGCGCTGTTCGCGCTGGGCGGCAGGCTCGGCGACGTGCTCGGCCGCCGCCGCATGGTCGTCCTCGGGGTGAGCGGCTTCGCGGTCACCTCGGCGCTGGCCGGCTTCACGCCGGCGGGCGGGACCGCGCAGGCGTGGATCGTCGCCGTCCGCGTGCTCCAGGGCGCTACCGCGGCGCTGCTGCTACCGGCGGCCGTCGGCATCGTCGCGGCGGCTTTCCCGCAGCGTGAGCGCGGCCGGGCGATGGCCGTCTTCTTCGGCGTCGCCGGCGGCATGACCGCGATCGGCCCGATCGCGGGCGGCTATCTGACCCAGTGGACGTGGCGCTCGATCTTCTGGATCAACATCCCGGTGGCCATCGTCGCGCTGGTGCTCATCCGGCGGACCGCCGGGGACACGGAGACGAAGGCCCGCCCCGCCCGGCTCGATCACCGCGGCGCGGCGCTCGTGACGGGCGCGATGGCGCTGCTCGTGCTCGGCCTCCAGCAGTCCGCCGCGTGGGGCTGGGGCAGCCCGGCCACCTGGGGCGCGCTCGCCGCGGGCGCGGCGCTCGGGCTGGCGTTCGTCCGGCGCGAGTTGCGCGTGAACGACCCGCTGATGGACCTGCGGAGCCTCCGCCGCCGCGCCTTTGCCGCCGACACGGCGGTGCTGGCGCTCCTCTCAGTCGTGTTCGTGCCATTCTTCTTCTTCGCGAGCCTCTACGCCCGGATCTCGCTGGGGGAGACCGCGACCAACGCCGGCCTGTACCTGTTGTGCTTCTTCGCCGGTTACGTCGTCATGTCCCAGCTCGGCGGGCGGATCCTCGACCGGCGCGGCGCGCGGCGCCCGATCGTCCTCGGCAGCGCGATGAGCGCGGTGGGCTTCTCCCTGCTCGCCGGCCGGCTCACCGATCTGTCGCTCAGCCACCAGTGGCTGTTCGTCGCCGTGGCCGGCGGCGGCATCGGGCTGATGCTGACGCCCGCGAGCACCGACGCCCTCAACCGCGCCGCCGGCGCGGCCTACGGCGAGGTCACGGGGATCACCCAGACGGCCCGCAACTTCGGCGCCAGCCTCGGCCTCGCCGTGCTCGGCGCGCTCCTCGTCGCCCAGACCCGCAGCGACGTCACGCGCGCGCTGGCCGCGGACGGCGTCCCCGCCGGCGTCGCCCGGCGCGTCGCCGCCTCGCTGAGCACCGGCGCGCCGCCGGCGCGCTCGCCCGCGCTCGCCCACGACGTGCGGCTCGCGTTCGCCCACTCCACGCAGACCGTCTTCTATGTCATGGCGGGCGTGATGGCCGCGACGTTCCTGCTCTCGCTGCTCTGGGTCCCGCGCCGGAGCGCCTGAAACCCCCCGGAGGAATCCCCATGACCGATGAGATCGTCAGCAAGCTCAGCCCGCGCTCGGTCGGCGCCACCGTGGACCGCCTGTCCGCCGAGATCGCCGCCCGCGGACTGACCCTGTTCGCCGTGGTCGACCACAGCGGCGGCGCGCGGGCCGCCGGACTCGAGCTGCGGGACACCCAGCTGGTGATCTTCGGCAGCCCGCAGGCGGGCACGCCGGTCATGCAGGCCGCGCCGCTCGCCGCGCTCGACCTCCCGCTGAAGGTGCTCGTGTGGGCCGACGGGGAGCAGACGAAGGTCAGCTACACGGCGCCCGCCGCGCTCGCCGCCCGCCACGATCTCAGTGAGGAGCTGGCCGCGAGGCTGGCCGGGATCGATCCGCTCACCGACGCGGCGATCCGGTGATCGCCGGGGCGGCCCGCTGACGTGCGGTTGCGCCATGCGCAAGCTCCAGGTCCAGGGCGTGCACCACATCACGCTGACGGGCGCCGACCGGCAGACGTCGCTCGACTTCTGGGAGGGCGTGCTGGGGATGCCGTTCGTGTTCGAGCAGCCCAACCTGGATCGCGCCGGTCGCCGTCGCCGGCCCGGCGAAGAAGAACGACGCCCTGGATGGGCTGTTCCGCAGCACCGGAACGAGCGGCGCCTGGCAGGCGGTCGACGTCGCGCAGCAGAGCGACCAGGTGCTGTCGGTCAACCCCGGC
>JAICUS010000424.1 GCA_025935735.1 Solirubrobacteraceae bacterium
CGCTCGAAGTAGGCCGCGGCGACCCGCGGGTACTTGGTGGCGATCCGCATGACGCCCAGGCGGCGCAGCGCCTCGGCCGCCGGATCCTCGCCGGCCACGGTGGCGAACACCATCCGGCACCCGCCGAAGCCCAGGTCGAGCAGCTCGTGAACGTCGCGCTCGGCCTGCTCGGAGAGCACGTCCTTGCCGGTCACGCCCAGGTCGGCCGCGCCGGCCTCCACGTAGGTCGGCACGTCGGAGGGCCGCATCGTCACGATCCCGGCGCCGGCGAACAGCAGCTTGCGGTCGTTCGCGCGCACCTCGGCGGTGTCGATCCCGAGCCCGTCGAGGACGTCGAGCGTCTCGCGGAACAGCGCCCCGCGCGGGACGGCGACGCGCAGGCTCACGGCCCCTCCTGCAGCCGCGCGGCGTGCACGCGCTCGACGTCGAGCGCCCAGCCGCAGGCGGGCAGCGAGCGCCCGAAGCGCCCGAGCAGCTCGTCGTAGCGGCCGCCGCCGCCCAGCGGCGCGCCGAACGCCGCGTCGTAGACCTCGAACACCGCGCCCGTGTAGTAGCCGAGGCTGCGCACCAGGCCGAGGTCGAAGATCACCCGCGCGGCCGCGTCAGGTTCGAGCAGGCCGTACAGCGTGCGCAGCGGCTCGGCCTCCTCGACGCCGTCGAGCACCTCGATGCCGCCGCGCAGCGTGGCGACGCGCAGCAGCTCGGGCGCGCCGGACCCCTCCAGCGCGGCCTCCAGCCCCACGAGGTCGCGGGACTCCAGCAGCCCGAGGATGTCCGGCCGCGCGCCCACGCCGGCGCGCTCGAGCTCGCGCGCGAACAGCCCGGCGTCCCCCAGGCCGACGCGGTAGGCCGTCATCCCCGCCGCGTCCAGGGTGGCGCACAGCACCGAGATCGCCTCTGCGGTGCCCTCCGGGCCGGGCGCGCCGACCAGCTCGATGCCCGCCTGGAGGATCTCCCGCGGGTGCCCGCGGTGCCGGCGCACGGCGCGATAGGCGTGCTGGACGTAGCAGAAGCGCAGCGGCACCGGCTCCGAGGGGTAGCGGGACGCCACGACGCGGGCGATCGGGATCGTCATGTCCGAGCGCAGCACCAGCACGTTGCCGTGCTCGTCGAACAGCCGGTAGGCGGGGTCGGCGGCGGCCGGGTCGCCGCGCGTGAGCACGGTCTCGTACTCCAGGGCGGGCGTGGCCACCTCGCCGTAGCCGAAGCGCTCGAACGCGGCGCGCATGGCGTCGGTGATCGCGCGCAGCTCCCGGAGCTCGTCCGGGAGGACGTCGCGCGTGCCGCTGGGGATCGGGTGGATCACTCCGCGACGCGCTCGATCCGCGCGCCGAGGTCGCGCAGGCGCTCGTCGATGCGCTCGTAGCCGCGGTCGATGTCGCGGACGTTGTGGATCTCGCTCGTGCCCTGCGCGCACACGGCGGCGATCAGCATGGCCATCCCCGCCCGGATGTCGGGGCTGGAGAGGCGCTGGGCGCGCAGCCGGCGCGGGCCGATGACGATCGCCCGGTGCGGGTCGCAGATGGTGATCTCGGCGCCCATGGAGATCAGCTTGTCCACGAAGAACAGCCGGTTCTCGAACATCTTCTCGAAGATCAGCACCGAGCCCTCGGACTGGGTGGCCAGGGCCACCGCGATCGACGTGAGGTCGGCCGGGAACGCGGGCCACGGGCCGTCCTCCACCTTGGACTGGTAGTCGCCGGCGTCGCGCTCGACCTGCAGCGTCTGGTCGCCGGGCACGAAGCACGTCCCGTCCTCCATGGTGCTGTCCAGCCCCAGGCGCCTGAACACCATCCGGATCATCCGCAGGTCCTCGGCCACGCAGCCGCTGATCCGCAGCTCGCCGCCGGTGACCCCGGCGAGCGCCATGAACGACGCGATCTCGATGTGGTCCGGGGAGACGGTGTGCTCGCAGCCGCCCAGGCGGCCGGAGCCGTGGACCTGCATGACGTTGGAGCCGATCCCCTCGATCGCCGCGCCCATCTTGTTGAGCATGCGGGCGAGGTCCTGCACGTGCGGCTCGCAGGCGGCGTTGCGGATGATCGAGGAGCCGTTGAGCCCCGCGGCGGCCATCAGCGCGTTCTCGGTGCCCATCACCGACGGCTCGTCCATGAAGAAGTCGCACGGCGCGAGGCCGTTCTCCGCCGTGATCGCGATGTCGCGGCCGTGCTCGACCGTCGCGCCGAGCGCGCGGAACGCGTCCAGGTGCGGGTCCAGCCGGCGGCGGCCGATCACGTCGCCGCCCGGCGGCGGCATCACGGCCCGGCCGAAGCGGGCCAGCAGCGGCCCGGCGGCCAGGAACGAGGCGCGGATCCGCTCGGCGAGAACAGGATCGACATCGGTCTTGTTCACGTTCGCAGCATTGAGCACAATCGTGTTCGCACCCCTGCGCACGATCTCGGTGCCGAGATCGGCCAGCAGCTCGAGCAGGGCCTCGGTGTCCCGGATGCGCGGGATGTTGTGCAGGACGACCGGCTCGTCGGTCAACAGCGCGCAGGCCAGCAGCGGCAGCGCGGCGTTCTTGTTTCCGGCGGGCTCGACGGTGCCGGACAGCGGCACGCCCCCCTCGATGACGAACTTCTCCATGATGCGCGGCGGCTAGGCTAACGAACCATGTCGCTGCCCATGACCCGCGACGAGGCCTGGGCCCTGTTCTGCGAGTGGACCGCCTCGGAGAGCCTGCGCCGGCATGTGCTGGCGGTCGAGGCCTGCATGCGCGCCTATGCCGAGCGTTTCGGGGAGGACCCGGAGCGTTGGGGCATGGTCGGGATGCTGCACGATCTCGACTACGAGCGCTACCCCGACCTGGAGACCGGCCACCCGCGGATGGCGCTGGCCGAGCTGGAGCGCCTGGGCTTCCCCGAGGACATGGTCCGCGCGGTCGCCTCGCACGCGGACTTCCTCGAGGTCCCGCGCGAGACGCCGATGGAGAAGTCCCTGTTCGCGGTCGACGAGCTGTCGGGGTTCGTCATGGCCTGCGCGTACGTGCGCCCGCAGGGGATCGAGGGCCTGACGCCCAAGTCCGTGCGCAAGAAGATGAAGTCGCCGGCGTTCGCCGCCGCGGTCGACCGCGCGGCGCTGCGCGAGGGCGCGGAGGGGCTCGGCCTGGACTTCGACGAGCACGTGACGTTCGTGGTGGCGGCCCTGCAGCCGCACGCGGACGCGCTGGGGCTGACCGGGTCGGGCGCCGCGGCCTGATGGCCGAGCCGCTGAAGATCGTCGTCCTCGAAGGCGACGAGACCGGGCAGGAGCTGCTCGAGCAGTCGGTCCGGGTGCTCGACCCCGATCTGCTGGGCCTGCCGCTGGAGCTCGCGTACTTCGACCTCTCGCTGGACAAGCGGCGCGAGACGGGCAACGAGATCGTCCACGAGGCCGCGCGGGCGATGCGCGAGGCGGGCTACGGGCTCAAGGCGGCCACGATCACGCCGGAGGGCCGCGACGACGTCGGCTCCCCGAACCGGATCCTGCGCGAGGAGGTCGACGGCAAGGTGATCGTCCGCACCGGCCGGCGCATCCCGGGCGTGGTCGGGCCGGTGTCGGGCGTCTATCACCCCATCTCCGTGGTCCGCATGGCCGTCGACGACGCCTACGGGGCCAAGCAGTGGCGCGAGGGCTCCGCCGAGGGCGCCGACGACGAGATCGCCTACCGGACCGAGAAGATCACCCGGTCGACGTGCCGCGCCGTGGCCGAGTACGCGTTCCGCACCGCGGAACGGCTCGACGCCAAGGTCTACGGCGGGCCGAAGTGGACCGTCTCGCCGGTCTACGAGGGCATGCTCAAGGAGGAGATGGACGCGGCGGCGTTCCGCCACGCCTCCGTCGTCTATGAGCCGGTGCTGATCGACGCCACCTACGCCGGGCTGCTGACCGGCGCGGCCGACTCGCCGCTCGTGATCCCGGCGCTGAACCGCGACGGCGACTGCCTGTCGGACCTCGTACTGCCCATGTACGGCTCGATCGCCGGCGCCGAGTCGACGCTCTTGTCCTTCGACGACGACTACGCCGTGCGGGTGGCCATGGCCGAGGCGCCGCACGGCACCGCGCCGTCACTGCAGGGCAAGGACCTGGCCAACCCGATGGCGATGCTGCTCGCCTGCGGCGCCGTGCTGTCCTACGCGGGCGCCGCGGGCTTCGCCGGCGCCGAGCGCGCCTCCCGCGCCGTCTACGAGTCGGTCCTCGAGACCACGCACGCCGGCACCAAGACCGTCGACCTCGGCGGGCACGCCACGACCACGGAGTTCACCGACGCCGTGATCGCGAAGGTGCGCACCAAGGTCGAGATCTGGTCCACGCTCGGCTCGCGCTGAGCCGCGCCTCGCCCGCTTCAGAACCCTCCCCTCCGGCCCCCGTTCCGGAGCGCCGGGGCCGGTTCCGGGCCCGCGCAAGATCGCTTGCAGCGGATTCGGCTCTAGTGCGCGGGATCCGGGAGCACCCCGCTCGTTGCGGAGATTTCCGTCCGGGGGCCCCCGTAGCTTTGCGAACACGTGTTCCCGTCGATGACCACAAGTCGCCCGACCAAGCGCTCGCTCCGCGAGCTGGTGCGCGGGGCCATGGATTCGGCCCTGGAGTTCGTCACGCTGGGTGAGGCAACCGCGCATCCCGCGCCCGCCCCCACGTCCGGGCACCCGCACCGCCGACGTGTTTCCGGTCATCGCTTCCGGCGCCGCCCAGGGATGGTCGCCGCCCGGTCCCAGGTCTGCACCACGCCGGTACATCGCCCGGCGCATCGCAGGTCCTGACCCCCGCGCCCGCCGGCGATCAGCTCTTTGGGAGGTGCTGGTCACGCCGGCCGGGCCGCGGAAGGGGCCACAACGACGAAGAGCCGCCTCGACGGGCGGCTCCTCTACTGAAGGACCGGCGGCGACCTACTCTCCCAGGCCCTTTCAGGCCAAGTACCATCGGCGCGGTGGGGCTTAACTGCTCTGTTCGGAATGGGAAGAGGTGTTTCCCCCACGCAATAGCCACCGGAAACTGGTCAAGACCCGCCTGCGCGGACCTTCAAAACTGCACAACCCGCCAACGAACGGGGATCAAAATATCCGTCAAGCCCTCGACCCATTAGTACCGGTCTCCTGCGAGTGTTGCCACTCTTCCAGATCCGGCCTATCAACCTGGTGGTCTACCAGGGGTCTTACTCCCTCAAGGGGATGGGAGAGCTCATCTCGAGGTCGGCTTCCCGCTTAGATGCCTTCAGCGGTTATCCGATCCGCACGTAGCTAACCTGCGGTGCCCTTGGCAGGACAACAGATACACCAGAGGTGCGTTCATCCCGGTCCTCTCGTACTAGGGACGAATCCTCTCAACTCTCCAACGCCCATGGCAGATAGGGACCGAACTGTCTCACGACGTTCTGAACCCAGCTCGCGTACCGCTTTAATGGGCGAACAGCCCAACCCTTGGGACCTACTTCAGCCCCAGGATGCGACGAGCCGACATCGAG
>JAICUS010000234.1 GCA_025935735.1 Solirubrobacteraceae bacterium
CCGCTCGTCGAGCTCAAGCGGCTCTCCCCCAAGCCCGGCGTGCGCATCTGGGCCAAGCTGGAGTCCCACAACCCGACCGGCTCGGTCAAGGACCGCGTCGCCCGGGCGCTGATCGAGGACGCCGAGGAGAAGGGCGCGATCGTCCCGGGGCAGACGATCGTCGAGCCGACAGCGGGCAACCTGGCGATCTCTCTGGCCATGGTCTGCCGGCGCAGGGGCTATCGGCTGCAGGTCAGGATGCCGGACGACATCCCGCCCGAGCGCACGCATCTGTTGCGCCTGTACGGCGCCGAGATCGTCCCCTCGCCGGGAGTCGACGGCGACGACGACGACCGGGCCGGCGGGCACGCCCACTACACCGGCACGGGCGCGGAGATCCTCGAGGAGCTCGGCGAGATCTCCGCGTTCGTGGCCGCGCTCGGCACGGGCGGCACACTGATGGGCGCCGGCCGGCGGTTGCGCGAGGAGTTCGGGGACAGCGTGAAGATCGTCGCCGCCGCGCCGCATGACGGGTCGCCGCCGCCCGTGCTCGACGCGGCGCTGCTCGATCGCCAGGTCTGCGTGACGAATCACGACGCGATCGTCTGGACGCGGCGGCTGCTGGACGAAGAGGGCATCTTCGCCGGCGTCTCCTCCGGCGCGGCCGCCTCCGTCGCCGTGCGGATCGCCGCAGAGCTCGATGAAGGCGATGTCGTGTTCGTCGTCGCCGACGGCGGCTGGAAGTACCTCTCGTCCGGCCTCTACACGCGCCCGCTGGACGAGCTGGACTCGATTGCCTGGTGGTGATCAGCGGGCGCGCAGGACGAGCAGCGCGAGGTCGTCGCGCAGCGGCGCGGGCGGGTCGCCGAGCGCCGCGCGCACCAGGTGGTCGACGATCCCGCGCGCCGGCTGGTGGCGCGCGCCGCCGACCGCCGCGTCGAGCTGGCGCGGCGACCACACGCGCTTCGGCGCGCCGGCCTCGGTCAGCCCGTCGGTGTACAGCACCAGCGCGTCGCCGCCGGCCAGCTGGGTGAAGCGGTCCTGCAGCCGGACGCGGTCGGTGATGCCGAGCGCGGTGCCCGGGGCGCCGACCGCCTCGACCAGCCCCGTGGCGCGCAGGACGCGCGGGCACGGGTGCCCGCCGTTGGCCACGGTCAGGCCGACGGCGTCGCGATCGAGGTCCAGGCGCGCGCAGGTGATGGTGGCGAAGCGCGTGGGATCGGAGCGCTGGCGGAGCATCGCCTCGTTGAGCGCGGCCAGGATGCCGGCCGGCGAGCGGCGGCGGGCCACCGCGGCGCGGATCGTGTACCGCGCCAGCGCGGTGACCGCGGCGGCGGCCGCGCCCTTGCCGCACACGTCGCCCATGACCACGAACCACTCGCGCCGGCCCGTGGAGAAGATGTCGTAGAAGTCGCCGCCGACCTCGTGGCCCTCGCCGGCCGCGCGGTAGAGCGCGGCGGCCTCCACGCCGGGGATCTGCGGCAGCTCCGGCGGCAGCAGCGAGGCCTGCAGCGTCTTGGCGATCGCCTCGCGCGTGTGGTAGAGCCGCGCGTTGTCCACCGTGACGCCCGCGCGCAGCCCCAGGTCCTCGGCCAGCGCGAGATCCTGGCGGCCGAACCGCCGGCCGGACTCGCAGGCGAGCAGCGAGATCGTGCCGACGACGCGGTTGCGCGCCCGCATCGGCACGACCATGGCGGAGCCGACGCCGAGCGCGCGCAGCAGCTCGCCGTGGCGCGTGTCGCGCGCGCCCGCCGCCACCTGGTCGCCGGAGATCTCCGGGTAGAGCTGCGACTCGCCGGTGCGCGCCACCGCCGCCGGCCCGTGCGCGGCGGCGGAGTCGGGCGGGTACTCGCGCTGCAGCGCGTCAGCGAGCGCCTGCCTGGCCGGGTCGGCGTGGGCGCTCGCCACGGGGCGCAGGCCGCGCTCCGTGCACAGGTGGACGATGCAGCCGTCGGCCATCCGCGGCACCGCCAGGCGCGCGAGCGCGGGCAGCGTCTCCTCGATGCGCAGCGACTCGGCGAGCAGCTGCGAGCTGTGCGCAAGGAACCGCTGCGCCTCCTCGGCCTGCTTGATGTCGGTGATGTCCTCGATGACGCTGATCGCCAGCCGCACGTCCCCGCCGTCGTCGAGCACCGGCGTCGCCTTCACGCGCGAGCACCTGGGCTCCTGCGTGTCGGGCCGGCGGTAGGCGACCAGCAGCGGCTCGGGGTGCTCGCCCGCGAGCGCGCGGCGCGCGGGCAGGCGCTCGGCGGCCAGCGCCTCGCCGTGCTCGTCCGCCGCCCGCAGCCCGGCGGCCGCATCGCCGAAGGTGAGCCCGCCGGCGTCGCCGAGCAGCCGCACCGCGGCGGAGTTCGCGTAGACCAGCCGGCCGGCCGGGTCCTCGGCGGTGACGCCGTCGGCCACGCCTTCGAGGATCGCCCGCAGCTCCTCCTCGGCCTCGCGCATCAGGTCGCGCAGATGGAGGTTCTCGAGCTGCACCGCGGCCTGCGCGGCCAGGTGCGCCAGCAGCTCGCGCTCGGCCGGGGAGAACGGTTCCCCCGCGCGGGCCAGTGTCAGCACGCGGCCGTCCGCGCCGAGGCGCATCGACATGGCGTTCACGCCGCCGACGGTCACCGCGCGCGCCGGCGGGCCCGCCTCCAGCACCGCCTCGGCGGCGCGGAGGGCGGGGTTCATGACCTCGGTCGCGCCCTCGGCCAGCGCTTCCGCGCCGGTCGCGCCGAGGCGTCCGCAGTCCGCCCGCAGCGCCTCGACCGCGGTCGTGAGCACGAGCCGCTCGAAGCCCGCGCGGTCCATCGTCTCCGCGAACGCGTCGGGGCGGCGGCGGCCCGCTCGCGACTGCAACCGGCCCGCCTCGCGGCGCAGCTCCTCGGCCTGGCGGTCCAGCAGCCGGGTCGAGTGCCGGTAGGCGCGCCCGAGCGCGAGCTCGCGCTCGATGCGGCTGCGCCGCTCGCGGGCGATCAGCGCGAGCAGCGCGCCGGGCGCCACGGCGAGCAGGTACGCCTCGGGGTGCACGCGGCTGGCGATCACCGCGAGGAACCCGATCGGCGAGAGCAGCAGGTCGCCCGTGTAGACGATGGCCAGGACGGGGGCCAGCTGGCGCACCCGGATGCCGGCCCCCAGCCGCTCGCGGGTGGTCGACGCGGCGAAGTCCGTGGCGAACTGGGCCACCAGCGCGAGGATGAACACGGTCCAGCTCGAGCGCGCGCCGTCGGCGGGCGCCAGCAGCTCGACCGCCAGCGCCGCGCCCAGCGCGTACCAGCAGTCGGCCACGGCGACCAGCGCGCGCTCGGCGTGGGCGCGCCGGGCGACGATCTCCGGCAGCTCGCTGAGCAGCGACGCGGCGGCGGCGAGCAGCGGGACGACGGGCGCCGGCAGCAGGAACAGCATCGGCACGAACACGAGCTGGGTCGGGCGCACCAGGCCGGGGCCGACCTGGAAGCGCACGCGGGCCACCAGCGCGAAGGTCGCGACCAGGGGCAGCGCGGCGGTCGCGTCGCGCCACGGCGCCGGCCGCGCGAGCAGCAGCGCCACGGCGGCCAGCATGTAGAGGCCGGCCATCGCGCCCTCCACGTGGCGCTCGCGCAGCGCCAGCCGGCGCGCGATGCCCGGGCCGCGCTGCTCGAGCAGCCCGTCGGCCATCACGCGCGCGGCGCCGAGGGCACCGCCCAGGGATCGATGTGCGGGCGAGAAGAGCAAGGCGCTGTCTCTTCACGTCCCCGCACCGGCAGGGTTTCAGGCGGGGCGGAACCGGCCTGGTTTCGAGGCCTGGTCCGGCCCCGCGGAGCGCCCGGCCCGGCCGCTCCCGGCGGCGCCGCGGCGCGCCCCGCGGCCACCTCCGGCCCTCTTGGCCCGCTGGGGTTTGAGCGCCCTGCCGGCGCGGCATCCGAGACGGTGATGAAGACGCTCACCCAGCAGCGGACCGTGCGGGCCTGCCACGTGCTCGCCGTTCTCGCCCTCGCCCTCGCCCTGCCCACGAGTGCGGCCGCGAGCGGATGTCCCACGCAGCCGACCGCCCAGCGGTTCCTGCGCTGGGGCGATCCCGGCTGGTACGCGCCGCTGCCTGACAGCGGATTCGAGAGCGCGACCGGCTGGACCCTCGCCGGCGGCGCCACGGTGGTCGACGGCAACGAGCCCTACTTCATCGGCTCGCCGGCGGACGCGCATGCCCTCTCCCTGTCCAGCGGCGCGTCCGCCGCGAGCGCCCCGGTGTGCCTGCAGCTCGGCTCGCCGACCCTGCGCTTCGTGCTCCGCAACCAGGGCGACGCCACCGCGCGGCTCAACGTCACCGCGGTCGTCACCGACGCGCTCGGCATCCGCCGGGCGGTTCCGCTGGCCTCCCTCCTCGGGTCGGCCGACTGGGCGCCGAGCCCCGCGACCCTCGTGCTGGTCAACGCCGCTTCCGCGCTCCAACCCCAGCAGGTCAGCTTCCGCTTCGCCCCCGCCGACACCGTCGGCCGCTGGACGATCGACGACGTCTACGTCGACCCGTACGGCAAGGGCTGACGCCCACCGCCCGGTCCGTACACATCGAGCTCTGGCACCTGCCTGACAGTCTCCCCCGTCGCTGCGCGCTCAGGGTTAGGCTTGCGCCGTGGATCCCGATGACGTCGACTCGGGTGTCTGCCTGGCGGAGCTGATCGCCGCCCTCTCGCTCGCCACCGACCTCGGGCTGGGCCAGCCGATGGAGCACGTGCTGCGCGAGTGCGTGCTGGCGCTCGGGCTCGGCGACCGGCTCGGGCTGGACGCCGGTGAGTGCTCGGTCGCCTACTACGTCGCGCTGCTGGCCTGGGTGGGCTGCCACGCCGACTCCTACGAGCAGGCGCGGTGGTTCGGCGACGAGATCACGGCCAAGGCGGACCTCTACGGGTCGGACATGGCAGGCGTGGAGAAGGCCCGGTTCGTGATGCGCCACGTGGGCGCCGGCGAGGCGGGGCTCGCGCGCGCCCGGACCGCGCTGCAGTTCCTGACGACCGGCCGCGAGGCGATGGAGTCGATGCACTCGACTCACTGTTTGATCGCGGGCGAGCTGGCCAGGCGGGTCGGGCTCGGCGAGCCGGTGCACGACGCGCTGCTGCAGGTGTTCGAGCGCTGGGACGGCAAGGGCGATCCGGGCCGCCTGAGCGGCCGCGAGATCAGCCGGCCGGTGCGGCTCGTGCAGCTGGCCGACGTGGTCGAGGTGTTCCACCGCCAGGGCGGGGTCGACGGTGCCGTGCGGGTGGCGCGGGAGCGCAGCGGCACCCAGTTCGACCCGGAGGTCGTCGAGTGCTTCTGCGACGGGGCGGGCGAGCTGCTCGCGCCGCTCGGGGAGAGCACGAGCTGGGACACCGTCATCGCGGCGCAGCCCGGGCTGCGCCGGACGCTCACCCACGCCGAGGCCGACGACGCGCTCCAGGCGATCGCCGACTTCGCGGACCTCAAGTCGCCCTACACGCTGGGCCACTCGCGCGCGGTGGCCGACCTGGCGGCCGCGGCCGGTCGCGGGTGCGGCCTGTCCGAGGACGAGGTGCGCGTGCTGCGCCGGGCGGGCCTCGTGCTGGGGCTGGGGCGGCTGGGGATCTCGAACACGATCTGGGACAAGCCCGGCCCGCTGACCGCGGTCGAGCGCGAGCGCGTGCGGCTGCACCCGTATCTGAGTGAGCGCATCCTCTCCTCGTCGCCCGCGCTGGCCGCCACCGGGGCGCTCGCCGGCCTGCACCGCGAGCGGCTCGACGGCTCCGGCTATCCGCGCGGGTTGAAGGCGGGCATGCTCTCGCCGCCGGCGCGCATCCTCGCCGCGGCCGACGTCTACCGGGCGATGCTCGAGCCGCGCCCGCACCGCGACCCGCTCACCCCCGCGGCGGCCGCGGACGAGCTGCGGGCGGAGGCACGTGCGAGGCGGCTCGACGGCGAGGCGGTCGACGCCGTGCTCGCCGGCGCCGGCCACGAGATGACCCGGCGGGCGGAGCGGCCGGCCGGGCTCACGCCGCGCGAGGTCGAGATCCTCCGGCTGCTCGCGCGCGGGCTGCTGAACAAGGAGATCGCCCGGCGGCTGGAGATCGCGCCGAAGACGGTCGGCAACCACGTCGAGCACATCTACGCGAAGCTCGGCGTCTCGACCCGCGCGGCCGCGGGCTTCTTCGCCACCGAGCACGGGCTGCTCTCGTTCGGCGACAGCGTGGTCGCCTCGCCCTGAGGCGAATGCCTCATAGACGGGCGGATGGCCGCCGCGTAGCTTCGCGGCATGGCCGTGCGAACGACAACAGAGGAGCCCCGGGTCCGCGCGGACCGGCGCCGGGACGCCCGGCTCTACGGGATGAAGCACTCGCATCCCGTGCTCGCCTCGCGTCTCGCCCTGGAGCGCGCCGGCATCCCGTTCGAGGCCCACGACGTGCTCCCCGGCCTGCACGGGCTCGTCGTCCGCGCGCACGGCTTTCCCGCGTGGACGGTGCCGGCGCTGGAGATCGGCGGGCGCCGGGTCCAGGGCACCCTGGCCATCGCCCGCGAGCTGCACCGGCTCGCGCCAGACGCCGGGCTCTTCCCGCGCGATCCCGAGCGCCGCCGCGCGGTCGAGGACGCCGAGCGCTTCGGCCACGACGAGCTGCAGGCGCTCGCCCGGCGGGTGTTCCGCTGGGCGGGCATGCGCGACAACGCGGTCCGGGCCTGGATGGCGGGACACGTCGTCGGCCTGCCCGCGCCGGCGCTCGCGGGCGTCGCCTTCACGCCGGTGATGGTGTTCTTCGGCCGCGTGGTGTCGAAGGCGAGCGCCGCGCAGGTCCGCCGCGATCTCGCGCGCCTGCCGGAGCTGCTGGACCGCGCCGACGCGCTGCTGGAGCAGGGGACGATCGGCGGTGACGAGCCGAACGCCGCCGACCTGCAGATCCTCACCTCGCTCCGGCTGCTGATCGCGCACGCGGACCTGCGCCCGATCGTCGCGCCGCGCCCGTGCGGGCAGGCGGCGCTGCGGCTCATCCCGGACTTCCCGCGCTCGGGGCGTGACGCCCTTCCGCCGGTCCCGGCGGCGCTGCCGCCTGGCTGGCTCCCATCCCCAACCTCCTGAGGAGGCCTCATGAGCACCATCGAGCACGCCGTCGAGGTCGACGGCGACAAGCTCATGCAGTTCGTCTTCCGCGCAGTCGACGAGGTCGGCGCCACCCTGAACGCCGCCCTGGTCGTCATGGGCGACAAGCTCGGCCTCTACCGGGCGCTCGCCGGGACCGGCGGGCTGACCCCCGCCGAGCTGGCCGAGCGCACGGGCACGGCCGAGCGCTACGTGCGCGAGTGGCTGAACGCCCAGGCGGCCGGCGGCTTCGTCGCCTACGAGGACGGCCGCTACGCCCTGCCGCCGGAGCAGACGGTCGCGCTCACCGACCCGGACAGCCCCGCGTACCTGCCGGGGTTCTTCCAGATCGCGCTCGGGTCGGTCATCGACTCGCCGCGGATCGCCGAGGCGGCGCGCACCGGCGCGGGCGTCGGCTGGCACGAGCACGTCCACGACGTCCACGAGGGCTGCGAGCGCTTCTTCCGCCCCGGCTACAACGCCCACCTGATCGCCGAGTGGCTGCCGGCGCTCGACGGCGTGGTCGAGAAGCTGGAGCACGGCGCGCGGGTGGCGGACGTCGGCTGCGGCCACGGCGCCTCGACGGTCCTGATGGCGCAGGCGTTCCCGCGGTCGGCCTTCGTCGGCGCCGACTACCACGACGGCTCGATCGAGACCGCGCGCCGGCGGGCTACGGACGCGGGCGTCGCGGACCGCGTGCGCTTCGAGGTCGCGCCCGCCGCGGCCTACGGCGGCGCGGCGTACGACCTGGTGACGATGTTCGACTGCCTGCACGACATGGGCGACCCGGTCGGCGCGGCCCGCCACGTGCACTCGACCCTCCGGCGGGACGGCACGTGGATGATCGTCGAGCCCAACGCCGGCGACCGCGTGGAGGACAACCTCAACCCGGTCGGCCGCGCCTACTACGCGTTCTCGACGCTGCTGTGCACGCCGGCGTCGCTCTCGCAGGAGGTCGGCCTGGCGCTGGGCGCGCAGGCGGGCGAGGCGAAGATCCGCGAGGTCGTGCAGGCGGCCGGCTTCACCCGCTTCCGCCGGGTCGCCGAGACGCCGTTCAACCTCGTGTTCGAGGCGCGCCCGTGAGGTGCCCGTCGACATACTGACTCGGATGACCAGCGCCGGCGCCGCCACGAGGCTGATCGACAGGCTGCCGGACGCCGCCGACGCCGACGACGTCTACGAGGCGTTCGTCGGCTGGTCGCACGAGCAGGGCCTGAGCCTCTATCCGCACCAGGAAGAGGCCGTGATCGAGCTGTTCACCGGCAACAACGTGATCCTGGCGACGCCGACCGGGTCCGGGAAGTCGATGGTGGCGATCGCCGCGCACTTCGCGGCGCTCGCCGACCGTCGCGTCACGTTCTACACGGCGCCGATCAAGGCGCTCGTGTCGGAGAAGTTCTTCGCCCTGTGCGCCGTGTTCGGGGCGGAGAACGTCGGGATGTTGACCGGTGACGCGTCGGTCAACAGCGGCGCGCCGGTCATCTGCTGCACGGCCGAGGTGCTGGCCAACATCGCGCTGCGCGAGGGCGCCGACGCGGACATCGGCCAGGTCGTGATGGACGAGTTCCACTTCTACGCCGAGCCGCAGCGCGGCTGGGCGTGGCAGGTGCCGATCCTGACCCTGCCGCGGGCGCAGTTCCTGCTGATGTCGGCGCCGCTGGGCGACGTGCGCGCGCTGCGCGAGGACC
>JAICUS010000335.1 GCA_025935735.1 Solirubrobacteraceae bacterium
CTCCGGCTCCTCCGCCATCGCGGCCAGCTGCGCCGGGGTCATGTCCTCGACCACCATCGGCCGGCCGGTCTCCAGCACGCGGGTCACGCTCGACGCCGGTCCCGGGCGATAGCGGCGGGCGAACTCCTCGGCGAGCTGCTCGCGCGCTGGGTCACGGTGGGCGAACCCGAGCAGCCGCAGCCGGCCGGACGGCTCGACGACGCTGACCAGGCCCCAGTCGGCGAGGTACGGCACGGCGCTCGAGACCACCTCGCGCAGCGTGGCCTCGTAGTCCATCGAGGAGGCCAGCCGGCGCGTCACGGTGGCCAGGAACGTCGCCCGCCGTCGCGCGGCGTCCGCCTGCGCGCGGGCGGTCAGCGCCTCGCGCAGCAGGCGGTCGCGCTCGCGCTCGTGCGTCCGCCGGTCGGTGACGTCGCGCACGACCGCGCCGACGCCCAGCAGGCCCCCGGGCGCGAACACGGGGAAATAGGTCATCTCGAAGCAGCGCGGGTTCGGCGAGGCCGGCGTGCTGACCGCCAGCTCGAAGTCCAACGGCTCGCCGCGCGCGATCACCTCGCGCGTGAGCCGCTCGGCCTCCGCGCCGTGCTCGCCCAGCACCTCCGACACGGTGCGGCCGAGGTGAGCTTCCACGGGCAGGCCGTTCATCTGCGCCAGCGCCTCGTTGACCCGCTCGTAGCGCAGCTCGGGCGTGACGAAGGCGACGCCCACCGGCAGCGCCGAGTAGACGGCCCGCAGCTGCGCGTCGATCGCCTCGTTGCGCCGCTCGGCGCGGCTGGCCCGCGCGGACGCGTCCCACTCGCCGGTCGTCTCCACCACCGTGGCCGCGAGCCCGATCGGCACGCCGTCCTCGTCGCGCACCGGGAAGTAGCTGGCCAGCCAGTGGCGCGTGACGCCCGGCGCCGCCGGGGTCTCGCCGGCGATCTGCCGGTCGCGCTGCGCCTCGCCGGTCGCCAGGACCTCCGCGAAGAGCTCCTCGAGCTGCGGTCCGAGCTCCGGCAGGACCTCGCTCACCCGGCGGCCGAGGTGCTCCTCGACCGGGCGCCCATTGATCGCCGCCAGGACGTCATTGACCCGCTGGTAGCGGAACTCCGTGTCCCAGAAGGCCAGCCCGATCGGCGTCTCGGCGAACAGCGCCTCCAGCAGCGCCGAGTCGGCTCCCTCGCGCGTATCGAATTGGTTGCGTCCACTCATCACTCCGTTAAGGAGCCTTGCCGGGGCTCCGCGCGAGCAAACGCCGGAGCCGGGGGCTCAGAGCAGCAGCGCGGCGGTGAGCAGGCCCTCGAGCTCGTCCGCGCAGGGCGAGCACTCGAGCAGGTGCACGGCGAGGCCGGGGTGGCGCAGCTCGGGGTGCTCTCCGGCGAGCAGCGCGTCGGCGTAGACGTGCAGGAGCCGCCTCGTCTCCTCGCACCCGGGGTCGCGCGGGTCGGTGCGCAGAAACCGCTCAAGCTGGTTCATCGGCATCCAGGTGGCCCGTCGCCACGAGCTGGGCTCGCAGCTTGGCGCGGGCGTCGTAGAGGGTCTTGTAGATGGCGTTGCGCGAGGTGCCGAGCCGGTCGGCGAGCGCGTCGGCGGGCACCTCGTTGAGCACGATCGCGACGAAGATGCGGCGCTGGCGCTCGGACAGGATCTCGTCGACGGCGTCCTGCAGGGCGCCGACCAGCTCGCGCCACTCGCGCTCGCGGGCCGGGTCGAGCCCGAAGCGGTCGGGCAGCCGGCTCCAGTCTTCCGCGTCGAGCCGGGCGGCGTGCGGCGCGCGCCAGAAGTGGCGGCCGAGCTTGGTCGAGACCTCGAAGACGACGAACTTGTAGGCCCACGTGGTGAAGCGGCTCTCGCCCCGGAAGGCGGGGAGCTTGCGGCGGACGGCGACGAGGGCGTCGGCCGCGGCCTGGTGGGCGAGGTCGTCGAGCTCGGGGCCGTCGATGCCGGCGCGCGGCCCGCGGCGGCGCAGCTCGCCGCGGGCCACCCGGAGCAGCAGGCGGTGCAGGCGCTCGTACGCCGCCTCGCGACCGGGACCCCGGAGCTCGCGCAGCCACTGCGCGGACTCCCGATCCCCGGACGCGAGCGCGAGCACTAGTGGTCCCGCCCGGAAGCACGGCGCATCGCCGGCGGCGGCAACGGTCGTCGCTGCCCGCGGCGGCCATCCGCTCGCATACTGGTGGTACGTGTGCGGTGGCCGCCGCCCGGCAGCGGCGGGCGGGGTCCGCCGGAATGCGTCGTGATTTCGGGCGTGAGCACTAGGCCGCGGCGGAGGCGTGCTCGCGCACGTAGCGGACCAGCCCGACGACGTCGTCCGGGACGAGCCGGCCGATCGCCCCGGAGGAGTAGACGCTGACGAGCACGCGGCCTTCGGGGTCGAGCACGAAGCCCGTCGACTGGAGGTGCGCCGGCTCGGCGTTGACGAAGGCGCCCAGCGCGTCGTGCAGGGCGCCGGCATCGGCGCCGTGGCCGACCGGGAAGGTGAGCCCGTGGTCGGCGATCAGCCGGGCGGTGGCGTCCGCGTCGTCGACCGACAGCGCGACGACGTGGATGTCGAGCGCCGCGAGCCGCTCCTGCGCGCGCTGGAAGGCGCGCAGCTGGGCGTTGCAGTAGGGGCACCAGGCGCCGCGGAACAGCAGGACGACGCCGTAGTGGCCGGCGAGCGCGTCCGGGAGGACCAGGGCGTCATCGCCGGCCACCGCGACTGGGACCGTGGGGAACCGATCCCCGGGTTCGAGCAGGTTCGTGGGTGTCATGACCGTTTCGCGTCGGGCGGCGCGCGGATCTCACCTGCACCGTCGTCCGGCTCCCCGGCGCGTTACGCGCCGGGAAGCCGACCTGGCTCCCCGGCGCGCGGTGCGGCGCTCAGGTGGCGGCGATCCCCTCGCCCCCGACCGCGCCCGGCACGGTGACCGACCCGGCGGGCGCGAGCGTGCCGTCGGCGGCGATGCGGAACGCGTCGACGCCGCCGGCGGCCCCGGTCTGGACGTACAGGAACCGGCCGTCCGGCGTCGCCGTGGAGTCGACCGTCCCGCCGCCGGTGGCGGTCAGGCCGACGGGCGCGAGCGCCCCCGTGAACGCGGACACGGTGCCGCTGCCGGCGTTGGAGACGTACAGCCGACCGTTCACGTCGGTGATCCAGCACGTCGCGGCCTGCCCGGTGGGCGCCTGCGCGAGCGGGTGCAGCGCGCCGCGGCCGTCGAGCGCGAACGTCGCCACGGCGTTGGGACCGGCCTCGGTCAGCGCGATGTTCCCGCGCGCGTCGAACGTCAGCGCGAACGGCACGGCGCCGGGCAGGACGGTGGTCGTGGGGCGCGCGGACGGCCCGCCGAAGCGGTCGAGCGCGAACACGTCCACGGCGTTGCCGTTGGCCTTCGTGGTCACGATCAGCCGGCGGCCGTCGGGTGTGAACGCGACCTGCCCGGGCGTGTTGGTGAACTCGGGCGTCGCCGCCGGGTCGAGCCCGAGCTGCCGGTGCCAGGCCGGGACCGGCAGCAGGTGCTCGCCGACGCGCACGTAGCCCTGCAGCGACCCGCCGTGGCGGGCGTTGAGGACGTAGACCGCGCGGCCCTGCGCGGCGATGCTGACCGGGAAGTCCCCGAACGAGGGCACGATCTGGCGGCGGATCAGGCGGTCGCCCTCGACGGCGAACACGGTCAGCGTGTCGCTCCCGGCGTTGACGGCGTACAGCAGCCCGGCCGCGCGGTCGTAGGTCAGCGAGCCCTGGGAGGCGAGGTGGTCGACGACGGAGCCGCCGAGGACGCCGCCCAGGCCGCCCGTGCGATACGTGCCGGCCGGCCGCAGCCCGCCGTCGGCGACGCGGTCGTAGGCGACGACGGCGTTGCCGGCCGGGTTGTCGGTCTGGACGAACAGGGCGCCCGGCGCGCCGGGGTGCGCCGCGGCCGGCCCGGCGAAGAGCGCGGCGGCGGCCAGCGCGCCGGCCGCCGCGCCCGCGAGACGAATGAAGTTCAAAGGGTCTCCTGAGACGTGAGCATTGACGTCTCGGTTCGCATCGGGCCGCGTGGCGATCTCACGCGCGGCGGCGCGCCAGGCTTGTAGCTCGGACGTGACGTCTCACTTATCGCCGCCGGTGTGAAGTCGGACACGTCCTGGTTAGGCCGATGAGCCGGAAGGGAGGGTGGGGCGATCTCGGACGCCGCCGTTGCCCGGCCCTGATCGCGATCGCTCGGCGGCCAGTCAGGGCGGCTTCAGGGTCGCCCTGCGAAGGTGCGGGCATGCGCCGGGTGACGCTGCTCGCGACGCTGCTGTTGGTCGGATGCGGCTCCGCTCATCGGCCGCGACCGCATGCGCCGAGCCGGCGCGCGCCGCCGCGCGCGCCGCGGACCCGGCTGCACGTTCGCATCGCCACCCGCGCCGTGCTGCCGGCCCCGCTGCAGTTGCCCGCGGTCGCGGCGCGCGGCGGCGTGGCGATCGCGGCCGGCGGGCTTGACGCGGCCGACCGGTCGCTGGCCACGATCGAGCGGGTGACGCCCGGAGCGCCCCGGGTCCTAGGCGGCCTGCCGCAAGCGATCCACGACGCCGGCGCCGCCGCGCTGCGCGGGACCGTCTACGTGTTCGGCGGGGGGACGGCCGCGGGCCCGATGGACGCGATCGTCGCGATCGACCGCCACGGCAGGGCCCGGATCGCCGGCCGGTTGCCGGCGCCGTCGTCCGATCTGGAGGCCGTGCGACTCGGCGGCGAGATAGTCGTCGTCGGCGGCTACACGGGCGCGCGGCCGCAGCGCGCTCTGCTGGGCTTCACTCCGGGGCGCTCGCCGCGGCGGATCGGGAGCCTTCCGCATCCGCTGCGCTACGCCGCCGCGGCGGCTGTCGGCGGCCGGCTGGTCATCGCCGGCGGCACCGACGGCGTGCACGCCCGCGCAGACGTGCTGAGCTTCGACCCGCGCACCGGCCGCACCCGCCGCATCGCGCGGTTGCCGCACCCGCTGGCTCACGCGGCCGGCGCCGCCGTGCGCGGCAGGTTCCTGGTGCTGGGCGGGCGCGGTGACGGCCCGGCCTCCCAGCGCCGCGCGATCTGGGCGATCGACCCGGCGAGCGGTCGCGTGTGGCGCGCGGGGGCGCTCCCGCGGGCGCTCTCCGACCTCAGTGCCGTCTCACTCGGCTCGCGGATCGTCGTCGTCGGCGGCCGCGACCGAGCCGGCCGTGTGCACCGCGAACTCCTCGAGCTGGCCCCGCGATGACCCGCCGAGCCGCTCGCCTCGTGCTGGTCGCCGCGCTCGCGGGGTGTGGCGGGTCGGCCCCGCGCCCGGCCCGGACGCCGGCCCCGTCGCCGACCTCTCGTGCGACGCCGGCGATCGCGGCCATTCCGCGTCCTCGACCGAAGCCCGCTCCGGTGGCGCGCGTCAGCGTCTACGCCGCCGACGCCGCGGGCGACCTCGCGCCGGCGGTTCGGCACGATCCCGCGCGGGTCTACGTGCCCAACTCGGAGTCGGACACGGTGGACGTGATCTCCCAGCGGACCGGGCGCATCGTCGAGCACTTCGCCACCGGCGCGCTGCCCCAGCACGTCACGCCGTCCTGGGACCTGCGGACGCTATGGGTGACCAACGACGCGGGCAACAGCCTCACGCCGATCGACCCGCGCACCGGCGCCCATGGCCGGCGGGTGCCGGTCGCCGATCCCTACAACCTCTACTTCACCGTCGACGGCCGGCGGGCGATCGTCGTCGCGGAGGGCCGGCGCGAGCTGGACTTCCGCACGCCGCACACGATGCGCCTGCGCCACGCGCTGCACGTCCCGCGGTGCGCCGGCGTCGACCACATGGACTTCACCGCCGACGGCCGCCGGGCGCTGGTGTCGTGCGAGTTCGCCGCGCGGATGATCGTCGTCGACCTCCGGCGCGAGCGGGTGCTGCGCACGATCGCGCTGCGGCCGGGCGCGATGCCCCAGGACGTCAAGCTCTCGCCCGACGGGCGGACGTTCTATGTGGCCGACATGGCGGGCGGGGGCGTGTGGCTGATCGACGCGCGCTCCTGGCGGGTGCTGCGCTTCCAGCCGACCGGCGCCGGGGCCCATGGCCTGTATCCGAGCCGTGACGCGCGCCGGCTGTACGTGTCCAACCGCGGCGAGGGCTCGGTCTCCGTGCTGTCGTTCCGCACGCGGCGTCCCGTGGCGAAGTGGCGCATCCCCGGCGGCGGCTCGCCCGACATGGGCGGCGTGTCCGCGAACGGGCGCGTGCTGTGGCTGAGCGGCCGCTACAACGCCGAGGTCTACGCGATCAGCACCCGCACGGGGCGGCTGCTGCGCCGCATCCCCGTGGGGCGGGGCCCGCACGGGATGTGCGTCTGGCCGCAGCCCGGCCGCTACTCGATCGGTCACACCGGGATCCTGCGCTGACGCCGCTCAGGCGCGGCGCAGGACGGCCAGCAGCGACAGCCCGGCCGGCAGCCGCGCGCCGGACCCGACCAGGCGTGACTCGAGCCGGAGCGGGAGCTCGAGCACGCGGTTGAGCCGCGGCGGCGTGAGCGCGAGGTCGGACCGCGGGTGGGCGTGGCGACGGCGCTGCGCGAGGCGGACCGCCGCGGCGGGGCCGAGCAGGACGGTGTTGAAGTGCGTGTCGGTCACGAGCTCCCAGCCGGCCGCGCGGGCCAGGGCGCGCAGCTCCGCGCGGTCGTAGCGGCGGAAGTGGCGGTTGACCTCGTCGTGCCAGGACCACAGGGCCCGATAGGCCGGGACCGTGGCGATCAGCCGCCGGCGAGCTTCGGCGCGTTCACGCCGGAGGTCGACAAGACCTACTCGGCGTCGACGACGGCGACCGTGACCTCGACGGCCGGCGACGCGA
>JAICUS010000690.1 GCA_025935735.1 Solirubrobacteraceae bacterium
CTCAAGCGCGGCCTCACCGCGGCGCGGGCCGGGGCGAGCGTCGGCGCCATCGGCGCCGCGGTGCAGCACGAGGTCGAGCGGCGCGGCTTCAGCGTCTGCGCGGAGCTCACCGGCCACGGCATCGGCCGGCGCATCCACGAGGAGCCCAGCGTGCCGAACGTCGCGGGCGACGGGCCGGAGCTCACGCCGGGGCTGGTCATCACCGTCGAGCCGATCATCGCCGCCGGCTCCGGCCACGTGTACATGGACCGCGACGGCTGGACCGTCCGCACCGACGACGGGTCGCCCTCGGCCCATGCCGAGCACACGATCGTGGTCACCGAGCATGCCCCCGTCCTGGTGACCGCGTGAGCCGCCGCGTCGCGGGCCGCGACACCGGGCCGATCGGGCTCGGCTGCATGGGCATGAGCTGGGCCTACGACGCCGACCAGCGCGACGACGCCACCTCGATCCGGGTCATCCACCGCGCGCTGGAGCTCGGCGCGACCCTGCTCGACACCGCCGACATCTACGGCCCGTACACGAACGAGGAGCTGGTCGGGCGGGCGCTCGAGGGCCGGCGCGACGAGGCCGTGCTGGCCACCAAGTGCGGGATGGTGGTCGAGGACATCGCGGAGTACCGGCTCGGCCGCGACGGCCGGCCGGAGCACGTGCGGGAGGCGATCGACGCCTCGTTGCGCCGGCTCCGCACAGACCACATCGATCTCTACCAGCTGCACCGCGTGGACGAGAAGGTGCCGGTCGAGGAGACCTGGGGCGCGATGGCCGAGACCGTCGCCGCCGGCAAGGCGCGGGCGATCGGCCTGTCCGAGGTCGGCGTGGACGAGCTCGAGCGCGCGCAGGCGATCCACCCCGTGGCGAGCGTCCAGTCCGAGCTCTCGCTGTGGACGCGCGACGCGCTGGCCGAGGTCGTCCCCTGGTGTGCCGCCCACGACGCTGCGTTCCTGCCCTTCGCGCCGCTGGGCCGCGGCTTCCTCACGGGCAGCCTGCCGCCGCGCGAGTTCGCCCCGGGCGACTTCCGCCGCAACAACCCGCGCTTCCAGCCCAGCGCCATGGACGCCAACCAGGCACTGGTCGAGCGCGTGGGCGCGGTGGCGCAGCGCCACGGCGCGACGCCGGCCCAGGTGGCGCTCGCCTGGGTGCTCGCCCAGGGCGAGCACGTGGTCCCGATCCCGGGTACCAAGCGCATCGAGCGCCTCGAGGAGAACGTGGCGGCCGCGGAGCTGACGCTGTCGCCCGAGGACCTGGCGGAGCTCGACGCGCTGCCCGCGCCCGTCGGCTCGCGCTACTAATCGAGCTTCGCGTCGAGCGCGCCGAGGACGGTCTTGCGGTTCGCGTTGCGGCGCTCGTACTCGCGCACGCGGCGGAGCTCATCCGGGTCGAGGTCGCGCAGGCGCTCGATGATCTGCGCCGCGGTCAGGTCGTCGTAGCCGGCGATCGGGAAGCGGTCGCCCAGCCCGGCGGCGCGGCGGACGGGGGCGGTCAGGGCGCCCTCGAGGTCGGAGAGCAGGTCGTCGGTCTGCCGGCGGCCGCGGCGCATCAGCTCGCCCAGCAGGTCGGAGGCGTCGTCGCGGGTCATCCGGCCGCGGCGGACCGCGTCGTCGAGCGCCTCCTGCACCCGCTCACGCGTGATCACCACGACCTCGAGCGGGTTCAGCATCCGGCGCAGCGCGGCCCGCAGTGAGCTCTCGTCGTCGTCGGTCGCCATGGCCCGCGGCCTCCTACCCGTCCTCGGGCTGCGGGGAAACGAGCAGCTCGAGCAGCGCCTTCTGGGCGTGGCGGCGGTTCTCGGCCTGGTCCCAGATGCGCTGGCGGTCGCCGTAGAGGACGTCCTCGGTGATCTCCTCGCCCGGGTGGGCGGGGAGGCAGTGCAGGGCGAACGCGTCCGGCTTGGCCTTGGCGAGCAGCTGCGCGTCGAGCCGGTAGGGCCGCAGGGCCTCGCGCCGCGCGGCCGCGCCCGCCTCGTCGTCGCTCATCGACACCCAGACGTCGGTGTAGACGACGTCGGCGCCGTTCACTGCCTCGGTCGGGTCATGGGTGAGGACGGCGTCCGTGCCGTCGAGCTGGTAGCCCTCCGGCGCGGCGACGCGCACCTCGAGCCCCGCGGTCTTGCCCAGGACGGCCAGCGAGCGCGCGACGTTGTTGCCGTCGCCCACGTAGGCGACGACGCGGCCCTCCAGCGAGCCGAACGCCTCGCGCAGCGTGAGCAGGTCGGCGAGCGCCTGGCAGGGGTGGTCGTTCGGGGAGAGCATGTTGATGACGGGGACGGTGGCGTGCTCGGCCAGCTCCGCGAGCTCCTGCTCGTCGCCGGTGCGCAGCCCGATCGCCGCCACGTGGCGGGAGAGCACGAGCGCGGTGTCCTTCACGGACTCGCCGCGGGTGAGCTGGAGCTCATTGGCGCGCAGGACCATCGGATGGCCGCCCATCTCCACGATCCCGGCCTCGAACGACGTCCGCGTGCGGGTCGACGGCTTCTGGAAGAGCAGCGCCACCGTGCGGCCCTCGAGCGTGCGCGCCGAGTGCGGCTTCTCCTTCAGCGCGGCGGCCCGGTGGAGCAGGAGATCCAGCCGGCGGGCGTCCAGCTCGGCGCCGGTGAGAAAGTGCGCGGGTGCGGGCATTGACCTGGAACCTCTACCACGGTCGCGCGTCCGAGCCCGCCCGGCGCCCGTTGCCGGCCGAGTTCTGCGCCGCGCTGGCGGGGTGGGAGTGGGACGTGGCGCTGCTGCAGGAAGTGCCGCCCTGGTGGCCTCCGGCGCTCGCGCTGGCGTGCGGGGCGACCTTCGCGTGCGTGCGCACCTCGCGGAATGCGCTGCCGGCCGTCCGGCGGGCGGTGGCGATCC
>JAICUS010000503.1 GCA_025935735.1 Solirubrobacteraceae bacterium
GACCAGCTATGCCGCCGCCTCGCTGGCGTCCAACAGCGTCGGCGCGCGGCAGATCCGCTCCGGCGCCGTCGGCTCCAGCGAGATCCGCTACAGCGGCGTCCGCATGCAGGACATCGCGCCCGGCGCCGTGGGCAAGTCCGAGATCGGCACCGGCGCCGTCGCCCAGAACGAGATCCGCAACGACTCCGTCGGCCCGGGCGAGCTGCGCAAGGACTCCGTCCGCGCCGACGAGATCCAGGCCAGCGCCGTCGGGACGAGCGAGCTGCAGGACGGCGGCGTCGACCTCGCCGACCTCTCGCCGGCCGCCAAGGCGGCGTTCACGCTGCAGCGCGCGGCGGTGACCAAGGCCGGCGTGGCCGCCGCGGGCAACGCCTCCGGCGCCTCGCGCACCGGCGCCGGCGCCTACACGGTGACCTTCGGCCGCGACGTCAGCGCCTGCCAGGTCTCGGCGACCCTCGCCGCGGTGACCAACGCCGGCGCGACCGACACGCCCGATCCGGGCCGGATCCTCGTCCAGCCGGGCACGAGCAACACCCAGGTCGACGTGCGCACGTTCAACGACGCTTCGCCCGCCGTCGCGACCGACGAGCCGTTCCACCTGATCGTGGTGTGCTGAGGCGGTAACCCAGCCGACAAGCGCAGCGGTCGCCCTCCGGGCCGCGCTAGCCTCCTCGCCTTGGGGGTCAGACCTCCCACGTCTGTGTCGTCCCACCAGGGAAATCGACGGGTCTGGCCCCGGCACATCACTCCAGCTGGGGAGGTCACTAGTGAGGGAAGGCAAGCGCGCGCCCCGGGGGCGCGTAGCGGTCGCGATCGCGCTCGCGGGTCTGGCGGGCGCGCCGGCCGCGCAGGCGGCGGGCCGCCGGGCGGTGCCGGCCGCGGGGCCGCAGGTCACCCGCAACGCGACCGACCATGGCGCTCAGGCCAGGTCGGCCAGGCAGACGCTGCGGGTCTATCTCGCGCCGCGCGGCGGCGAGGACGCGCTCAAGGCGGCGGTCGCCGCGGTGTCGGAGCCCGGCAGCGCGAGCTACGGGCACTACCTGACGCCGCAGCAGTTCCACGCGCAGTGGGACCCCACGCGCGCCACCGTCAAGAGCGTCACGAGCTGGCTGAAGTCACAGGGCCTGAAGGTCACGGGCGCCGACGCCCACAACCGCTTCCTGACGGTCAAGGGCGACGCGGCGGCGGCCGAGGCGGCGTTCGCCACGGCGCTGCACCGGTTCACCAAGGGCGGCGAGACGTTCCAGGCGCCCACGCAGACGGCCACCGTGCCCGACGACGTGGCCGGCGCGATCCTCGGCGTCGACGGCCTGTCCACCCGGACGAGCACGATGGCGCCGAAGGCCAAGCACTTCCCGCCGCCGGCGGCGTTCGTCAACGCCCGCCCGTGCTCGGCCACCTACGGCCAGGTCAAGGCGAGCTATCAGGCGGACTTCAAGACGCCGCTGCCCAAGTTCGACGGCAAGACGCTGCCCTACGCGCCGTGCGGCTACACGCCGGCCCAGTTCCGCGGCGCCTATGAGGGCGACAAGGCGGCCAAGTTCAACGGCACCGGCCAGGACGTGGCGATCGTCGACGCCTACGCCGCCGACACGATCGAGCAGGACGCCGACACCTACGCCACGCGCCACGGCGACGCGGCGTTCGCGCCCGGCCAACTGTCGCAGAGCAACGCGGCGAAGTTCACCCACGCCAACGCCTGCGGCCCGTCCGGCTGGTTCGGCGAGGAGACGCTCGACGTCGAGGCCGTGCACGGCATGGCGCCGGCGGCGAACGTGCACTACTACGGCGCGGCGAGCTGCTTCGACCAGGACCTGCGCGACTCGCTGACCCAGGCGGTCGAGGACAACGTCCCGATCGTCACCAACTCCTGGGGCGACGTGGAGTCCAACGAGGACGCCGCGGGCATCGTGGCGTTCGAGCAGATCTTCCAGCAGGGCGCGCTGCAGGGCATCACGTTCCTGTTCTCCTCCGGCGACGACGGCGACGAGCAGGCGGCCAGCGGCATCCTGCAGGCCGACTATCCGGCTTCGGACCCGTACATCACGGCGGTCGGCGGCACCACGACGGCGATCTACTCCGACGGGACGCAGCAGTCGACCGGCTGGGGCACCAACAAGTGGGCGCTGTCGGCCGACGGCCAGAGCTGGGACCCGCTGGGCTTCCTCTACGGCTCCGGCGGCGGCTTCTCCAGCCTGTTCAACCGCCCGGACTGGCAGAAGACCGTGCCGGCCTCCGCGCCGGCCGGCCGCGCCGTGCCGGACCTCGCGCTGGACGCCGACCCGACCACCGGCATGCTGGTCGGGGAGACGCAGGCGTTCCCGAGCGGCAACGCCTACGGCGAGTACCGCATCGGCGGCACGAGCCTCGCCTCGCCGCTGTTCGCCGGCTTCCTCGCGCTGACCACCCAGGCGGCCGGGACCCGGCAGGGCTTCATCAACCCGAAGCTCTACAAGGTGGCCCAGAACCGGCCGAACCTGATCGCCGACGTGGCCGGCAACCCGATCGGCGACGAGGGCAACGTCCGCCCGGACTACGCGAACGGCCTCGACGCCTCGCAGGGCATCCTCTACTCGGTCCGCACGTTCAACCAGGACTCGAGCCTCACGGTGACGCCCGGCTGGGACGATGTGACCGGCAACGGCGTGCCGACCCCGCAGTTCATCAGCCGGTTCAACGCCGGCTGATCTCATGAGACGGCGGCGGGTCCGGTTTGACCGGGCCCGCCGCGGTCGATTAGCGTTGACGGCCTTGCAGGGACGCAGAGTCAGATGGGCCGCCGCGCTGGCCGTGGCGACGGTCATGCTCGCCGGTGCCGCGCGCGCCGACGCCAAGGTCCGCCAGTACTGGGTGGCCGCCGTGCCGGTGACCTGGAACATGGTCCCCAACGAGCGCGACGCGATCATGGGGATGACCTACACGCCGGCCCAGACCGTCTTCCCCACGGTCGTCTACCGCCGCTACACCAAGGGCTGGAAGCACGTGGAGCGCAACGCGCCCAAGGGCTCGAGCAACGACGACCTGATCCCGGGCCCGCTCCTGCGGGGACGGGTGGGCGACAAGCTGCTGATCCACTTCAAGAACCTCGACAGCGCCTACAAGCGGCCGCACTCGATGCACTTCCACGGCGTCCGCTACCCGCCGAGCTCCGACGGCGCGTACCTGCCCGGCTTCTCCGGCCGCGACGCCGACGTCTCCTACCGCCAGACCTGGACCTACCACCTGACCGCGGTCAAGCGGTCCGAGGGCGTCTGGCCCTACCACGACCACTCGCCGTCGATGGAGGACTCGATCGCCGGCGGCATGTACGGCGTGCTGTCCATCCTCGGCCGCCACGAGAAGGCGCCGGACCGCGAGTTCGAGGTCGTGTTCGCCCCGATGGGCCAGTTCCAGACGATCGACGGGCGGGCGTTCGTGGGCAACACGCCGGTGTTCACGGCGAAGGTCGGCCAGATCGTGCAGTGGGACGTGCTGGCCATGGGCTCCGAGCACCACACCTTCCACGTCCACGGCCACCGCTGGCGCCGCGACGGCCGCAACATCGACACGCAGACGCTCGGCCCGGCCGAGTCGTTCAAGATCCGCTGGCGCGAGGAGGACCCCGGCACGTGGCTCTACCACTGCCACGTCGAGTCGCACATGATGGCCGGGATGATCGGCATCTATCGCGTGCGGCCGTGAGGCGGCTCGCGGCGGCGCTCGTCCTGCTGCTCGCCGCGCCGGCCACCGCGCGGGCCGCCGAGACCGACGTCGGCATCGGGTTCTCCGCGTTCGGCCCCACCCCGGTCACCGTGCTCACCGGCGACACCGTGCGCTGGACCAACGTCAGCGTGCGGGTCCACACGGTCAACGCCCTCGACGGCGGCTGGTCCTCGCCGGAGATCGTCTCCTCGGACTACTTCGTGCACCGCTTCGACACGCCCGGCACGGTCGCCTACTACTGCCGCATCCACCCGTTCATGACGGGGCTCGTCGACGTGGCGAACGTGCTCATCGACCCGCCCGCCGCGCCCGGCGCCGACGGGCGGCCGTACACGTTCCGGGGCCGCTCGGCGGACGGCCCGCAGACGCCCGTGACGATCCAGGCCGACCGCGGATCGGGCTTCCGCGACGTGGCCACCGCCACGGTCAACGGCGACGGGACGTTCGCCGCGTCGGTCACCCCGGACGGCACCGCGAGCTACCGCGCGGTCGCCGGCGCGGACGCCAGCCCGCCGGTCACGCTGACCGTGCTCGACCGCACGGTGCGCGTGCACGCCCGCCGCCACGGCCGCCGCGTGGCCGTGGCCGCCGACGTCTTCCCGGCGACACCCGGCGGGACCGTCGTCCTGCAGGCCCACCTGCGCGAGCGCTTCGGCTGGTGGCCGCTGCGCTCCACCCGGCTGGACCGCCGCTCGCACGCCCGGTTTGTCATCACGATGCCCAAGGGCCACGCGCTGCGGGTCGTGCTGACCCTGCGCGACCGCGCGACGCCCCTGGCCATCTCGCCAGTCCTGCGCTTGCATCCCGCCGAGCGCCGCGGATAGGGTC
>JAICUS010000375.1 GCA_025935735.1 Solirubrobacteraceae bacterium
CTACGGCAACCGCATCCTGCTGATGGCCGCGCCGCTGTTCACCGACGTCGCGGACCCGGTCGAGCGCCTCGCCCGCACGCACGACGCGCTGATGGTCATGAAGGAGCGCCACCGCGCGCTGCCCGCCGACCTGCTGCAGGACGCCAACCACTTCATCCCGCCGGCCGTGTTCGCCCGCGCCGCCCGGCTGACGTTCGGGTTCTCCACCAGCCGCCCCGGCCGCCCGACCTGGAACCTCGTCATCTCCAACGTCCCCGGCCCGCAGTTCCCGCTCTACATGGCGGGCGCGCGGCTGGAGGCCCACTACCCGGTGTCGGTGATCACGGACGGGATGGGGCTGAACATCACCGTGATGAGCTACATGGGCCACATGGACTTCGGGATCGTGGCCGACCGCGACCAGATGCCGGACGTCCAGAAGCTCATGAGCTGGCTGCCGGAGGAGCTGGCCGCGCTCATGCCGTAGTCGCCTGCGGCTCCGGCGGCTCGACCGACAAGTGCGGCAGCGCCCGGTCCAGCCGCCGCGGCAGCCACCAGTTCGCGGGGCCGATCTTGTGCATCAGCGCGGGCACGAGCACCGTGCGCAGGACGAACGCGTCGAGGAAGACCGCGCCGCCGAGGCCGATGCCGAACTCGCTGATGATCCGCTGGCCCTGGAAGATGAACGACAGGAAGATCACGATCATGATCGTGGCCGCGGCGGTGATCACCCGGCCGGTGTCCGCCTGCCCGACCCGCACCGCGCGCCCGTTGTCGCCGGTGTGGACCCACTCCTCGTGCATGCGGCTGACCAGGAACACCTGGTAGTCCATCGACAGGCCGAACAGGATGGCCAGCAGCATCACCGGCAGGAACGCCTCGATCGGCCCGGGGCGGCCGATCTCCACCAGGCCGCCCGCCCAGCCCTTCTGGAAGACCGCGGTGACCAGGCCGAACGCGGCGCCCGCGGCCAGCAGGTTCATCACCGCCGCGGTGAGCGGCACCACGATGCTGCGGAAGGCGACCATCAGCAGCAGGCAGCCGAGCAGCACGATCACGGCGAGGAACAGCGGCAGCTTGCCGGTGAGGACGCCGGCGAAGTCGTCGAAGATCGCGGTCAGGCCGCCCACGTAGACCTTCACGTCGCTGCCGCGCGTGGCGGCCGGCACGACGTCGTTGCGCAGGTGGGTGATCAGGTCGCTGGTCTGGGCGTCCTGCGGCGCGTGCCGCGGCACGACCTGGACGATGGCCACGTCGCCGGTCTTGTTGAACACCGGCGGCGAGACCGACACGACCTCGGGCGACTGCTTCGCCGCGGCGGCGAGGCGCTGGACGACCGGCGCGTCCTGCTGGCCGCCCGGCGTGCGGGCCACGAGCTGCAGCGGGCCGTTGAAGCCCGGGCCGAACCCCTGCGCGAGCAGGTCGTAGGCCTTGCGGGTGGTGGTCGACGCCGGGTCGCTGCCCGCGTCGGAGGAGCCCAGCCGCAGGCTGAGGAACGGCACGGCGATCAGCAGCATGAGCGCCGTGGCGGCGATGGCCAGCGGCACCGGGCGGCGCTGCACGAACGCGCTCCAGCGCGCCCAGAAGCCCTCGGCGTGCACCTCGTGCGCGCCCTCCTCGGCCAGCCGGCGGCGCTCGCGGCGGCTGAGGACCTTCATCCCGAACAGGCCGAGCAGCGCGGGCATCAGCGTGGAGGCGGCGATCATCGTGGTCACCACCGCCACGACCGTGGCGATGGCCGCGCCATTGAGGAAGCTCACGCCGAGCACGAGCAGCCCGAGCAGCGCGACGCACACCGTGCCGCCGGCGAACAGCACCGCGCGCCCCGCGGTGTCGAGCGCCAGCTGGACGGCCTCGTCGGGCGGCCGCCCCGCCTTGATGGCGTTGCGATGGCGGGTGATGATGAACAGCGCGTAGTCGATCCCCACGCCGAGGCCGATCAGCGTCGCCAGCGTCGGCGCGAAGGTGGCGATCGTCACCGTGCCGGCCAGCAGCCCGTCGAGCGCCAGCGCCACGCCCAGCGCGAGGATCGCGCTGATCAGCGGCAGCAGCATCGCGAACAGCGAGCCGAACGCGATGTAGAGCACGATCGCCGCCACGAAGACGCCGATGAACTCCGCCGGCCCGCCGGGCGGCTTCTGGATCGCCTGCTCGATGCCGTTGCCGCCGAGCTCGACCTGCAGGCCGGCCGTGCCGGCCTTCTGCGCGGTGTCGATCAGGTCCTGGTAGACGGACTTCGGGATGTCCTGCGGCAGCTTGTCGAAGTTGACCGTGGCGAACGCGGTGCGTCCGTCCCGGCTGACCTGCCGCGCGCCCTGCCGGGTGAACGGGCTGACCACGCCGACCACGTGCGGCAGCTTCTCGACGCGGGCGAGCATCGCGCTCACGCGGTCCTTGACCGCCGGGTCGGTGACCGTGCCGCTGCGTGTGTGCAGGACGATCTGGGCGGTGTCGCCCGACTGGGTGGCGAACGAGCGCTGCAGCAGCTTCAGCGCGCGGGTCGACTCGGTGCCGGGGAGCGAGAACGAGTCGGAGTACTGGTTGCCCACCGCCTGGCTGATCCCGCCGAGCACGATCAGGCCGGCGATCCAGGCGACGAGCACGACGATGCGGTGCCGGAAGCACCAGCGAGCGAGGGGAGCCATGGGTGTGGCGGAGGGTACTGTCCACCCGATGGACAACCTGCGCCAGGTCGAGGAGGGCGTCACCCGCGATTTGCGCGGGCGGCTCACCTACGCGGGCTACCTGGATCTGGAGCGTCTGCTCGCGGCCCAGCACCCGCTGAGCGTCCCCGAGCACCACGACGAGCTGCTGTTCATCGTCCAGCACCAGACGTCGGAGCTGTGGATGAAGCTGATCATCCACGAGCTCGACGGGGTGCTGCACGCTCTGGCGGCCGGCGAGCTCGGGCCGGCGCAGAAGGGCCTCGCGCGGGTCAAGCAGATCCAGCGCCAGCTGTTCGAGCAATGGGCCGTGCTGGCCACGCTGACCCCCAGCGAGTACGTCAAGTTCCGCGGCGTGCTCGGCGACGCGTCGGGCTTCCAGTCGCTGCAGTACCGGATCATCGAGTTCCAGCTGGGCAACAAGAACCGGCAGATGCTCTCGGTGTTCCGGCACGCGCCGGACGAGCAGGCGCGGCTGCGGGGCGTGCTCGAGGCGCCCAGCCTGTACGACGAGTTCCTGCGCCACCTGGCCCGGCGCGGCTATCCGGTGCCGGCTTCGGCCGTCGAGCGCGACTGGTCGGAGCCGCACCGCCGCCGCGAGGACCTGCTCCCCGTCTTCAAGGCGATCTACGAGGCGCCCGAGGCCGACTGGGAGTCCTACGAGCTGTGCGAGGAGCTCGTCGACGTCGAGGAGAGCTTCCAGCTCTGGCGCTTCCGCCACATGAAGACCGTCGAGCGGATCATCGGCTACAAGCGCGGCACCGGCGGCTCCTCCGGCGTCGGCTTCCTGCGCCGCGCGCTGGACCTGACGTTCTTCCCCGAGCTGCTGGACGTCAGGACCGAGATCGGGACCTGATCAGCGCCTCCATGCCGTCGAGGATGCGCTCGAGGCCGAAGGCGAACTCCTCGTCCGGCGGGTCGGCGCGATCGAAGACGCCGGCGGCGAGCACGGCGTGCAGCGCGGGGAAGCGCTCGGCGTCGGTCAGCGCGCGCAGCGTGTCGGCGTAGCCGCGCATCGCCGCGTCGCCTTCTTTGAGGAAGCTCTCGGCGACCTGGCTCATCACCGTCACGTGGTTGGTCACGTAGCCGCTGAGCATGAGCACGACCGAGGGCTTCTCCCCCGGCTCCAGGCCCGTGCCGTCGAGCGCGGCCAGCGCGTCCTCGAACCAGGCGACCGCGTGCGGCGCGAGCGGCGGCCCGGCGATCGGCGCGTTGACCGTCCAGGGGTGCCGCCACATCGCCTCCATCGTCGTCCGGGCCCAGCGCTCCAGCCGCGGCCGCCAGCCGCCGCCGGCGGGCGCGGGCGGCACCTCGCCGAGCGCCGCGTCGACCATCAGCGCCAGCAGCTCGTCCTTGGACGCCACGTAGCGATAGAGCGACATCGCGCCGGTGTGCAGCTCCTTGGCCACCCGGTTCATCGACACGGCGTCGAGCCCCTCGGCGTCGGCGACCGCCACGGCCGTCGCGACGATCCGCTCGAGCGTCAGGCCGGGCCTCGGGCCCTTGGCCGGCGGCGGCTTGACGCCCCACGCCGCGGCGATCCCGGGAGACAGGCCTTGACCTTCCATCATTCTGCGTATACCTTACGCAGTAGTGCGTACGTCATACGCAGAAACCCTATCGCGGAGATCCCGAATGAGCGAACCGGCAGTCGAGGCGGCCGGCCTCGAGAAGTCCTACGGCGACGTCCGGGTGCTGGACGGCGTCGACCTGTCCGTGCGGCGCGGCAGCGTGTTCGCGCTGCTCGGGCCCAACGGCGCGGGCAAGACGACCACGGTCAAGATCCTGTCCACGCTGATCGCGCCCGACGGCGGGAGCGCCCGGGTGGCGGGCCTCGACGTGGTGCGCGAGCGCCGGGCGGTGCGGCGGCAGATCAGCCTCACCGGCCAGCACGCGGCGGTGGACGAGCTGCAGACCGGCGCGGAGAACCTGTTCACGATGGCCCGGCTGGCCGGGTTGGAGCGCCCGCGCGCCCGCGCGCGGGCAGCTGAGCTGCTGGAGCGCTTCGGCCTGGCGGAGGCGGGCGGGCGCCGCGCCGGCACCTACTCGGGCGGGATGCGGCGGCGGCTCGACCTGGCCGCCGGCCTGGTCTCGCGCCCGGCCGTGCTGTTCCTCGACGAGCCGACCACGGGCCTGGACCCCCGCAGCCGCCAGGCGATGTGGGAGGTGATCGGCGAGCTCGTGGCCGACGGCGTGACCGTGTTCCTGACCACCCAGTACCTCGAGGAGGCCGACCGGCTGGCCGAGCGGATCGCCCTCATCGACGGCGGCCGGATCGCGGCCGAGGGCACGCCCGCCGAGCTCAAGCGCCGGGTGGCCGGCCCGCGGCTGGACGTGACCATGGCCGACGGGCGCACCCTGAGCGTCGCCACCGACGGCAGCGCCCCCTCGGTCCGCGCGCTGCTCGACGAGCTCGACCCCGCCGGCGACGCCATCGCCGCCTTCGCCCTGCACGACCCCACGCTCGACGACGTCTTCCTCGCCCTCACCGCTCGCCGGGAGCTCGCCCATGTCTGACGCGCTGACCCTCTCCGGGCGCTGCCTGCGCCTGTCGCGCCGCAACGTCGAGGCCGTCCTGACCTCGCTGATGCTGCCGATCATGCTGATGCTGTTGTTCGTCTACCTGTTCGGCGGGGCGATCGAGACGGGGACGGACAAGTACGTGACCTACGTGGTCCCCGGCCTGCTGCTGCTGTGCGCCGGCTACGGCGCGTCGGTCACCGCGGTGTCGGTCTGCCACGACATGGCCGGCGGGATCGTGGACCGCTTCCGCTCGCTGGACGTGAGCGGCGCGGCCGTGCTGGCCGGCCACGTGACCGCCAGCGTCGTGCGCAACGCCGCCTCGACCGTGCTCGTGCTCGGCGTCGGCGTGCTGGTCGGCTTCCGTCCGCACGCGAGCGCGCTCGACTGGCTCGGCGCGGCCGCGGTGCTCCTGGCCTTCGTCGTCGCGCTGTCCTGGTTCGCCGCGGTCATCGGGCTGCTGGCCAAGACGCCCGAGGGCGCGAGCGGCTTCACGTTCTTCGTGATGTTCCTGCCCTACCCGAGCAGCGCGTTCGTCCCGGTCCACACGATGCCCGGCTGGATCCAGGGTTTCGCCACCCACCAGCCGGTCACGCCGGTCATCGAGACCCTGCGCAGCCTGCTGCTCGGCACCCCCGCCGGCACGAGCCCGTGGCAGGCGGTCGCCTGGTGCGCGGGGATCCTCGCCGTGTCGGTCGCGCTCTCAGCCGCCCTGTTCCGCCGGCGGACGGCCTGAGACCGCGAGCGCCGCGCGGGTGCGGCCGCAACTCGCGCAGCGGTGGCCCGTCACGTTGGCGGTCCCGTCGTGCGGGCAGTCCCACACGTAGCCGAGCAGCCGCACCATCTCGTCGTAGGACACCCGGTCGTGCTCCGGGAAGCGCCGGCGGAAGCAGGTGAGCAGCTGCGGGTCGGTCAGCAGCGCCTGGTGGCAGAC
>JAICUS010000046.1 GCA_025935735.1 Solirubrobacteraceae bacterium
ATGCTGCTCAACGGCGGCGAGCTCGACGGCGTGCGGCTGCTCGGGACCCGTACGCTGCGCTACATGGCCCGCAACCACCTGCCCGGCGGCGCCGACCTCGAGCGCTTCGGCCGCCAGCTGTTCGCCGAGGTGTCCTACGCGGGCGTGGGGTTCGGGCTCGGCTTCGCCGTCGCCGAGAACCCGGTCGCGCAGAAGGTGCTCTCCTCGCCGGCCGAGTTCAACTGGGGCGGCCTGGCCAGCACCGCGTTCTGGGTCGACCCGGTGGAGCGGATCACCGCCACGTTCTTCACCCAGATGATCCCGTCGAGCACGTATCCGCTGCGCTCGCAGTTCCGCCAGCTCGTGTACCAGGCGCTGGTCGACTGATGACCACGCTGATCGGGGTCCCCGGATCGCACCCGTCGCTGGCGGCCGAGCTGATGCTCCGCCACAAGGGCATCCCCTACCGCCGGTTCGACCTGCCGAACGGGGCGAACCGCTTCATCCTGCCGGTGCTCGGCTTCGATGTCCGCACGGTGCCGGTGCTGCGGCTCGACGGCAAGCGCGTGACCACCACGCGCCGGATCGCCCGCGCGCTGGAGGCCAGACAGCCCGACCCGCCGCTCTTCCCAGATAACAGCCGCGCGGTGGAGGCGGCCGAGTCGTGGGCGGACGATGAGCTGCAGGAAGGCGTGCGCCGACTCGCCCGCTGGGCTACGGGGAAGGACCCGCAGTCGATGGCGATGTTCCTCGACGGCGTGCACATGGGCCTGCCGGAGGGCGTCGTCCGGGCCTCGCTGCCCGTGGTGGGCCCGTTCGTCAAGGCGCAGTTGAAAACGGCGGACGCGGCCGCCGAGAACGCCGCGCGTGGGCTGCCGGCGCAGCTGGACCGGGTCGACGCGCTGCTGGCCGAGGGCGTGATCGGCGGCGCGCAGCCGAACGCCGCCGACTACCAGGTGGCCACGAGCGTGCGGCTGGCGATGTGCTTCGACCAGCTGCGCGAGCGGATCGCCGCCCGTCCCGCCGGCGCGCACGCGCTGCGGATCTGTCCCGACTACCCGGGCCGCTTCCGCGCGGTCCTGCCGGAGCCATGGATCGCGAAGATGTGACGTTCAGCGCCGGCCTCGCCGGCTGGCTCTACACGCCCGCGGACGCCCGCGCCTGCGTCGTGATGGCCCACGGGCTGAGCGCCGTGCGCGACCAGCGGCTGCCCGCCTACGCCGAGCGCTTCGCCGCCGCCGGGCTCGCCGTGCTGCTGTTCGACTACCGCCACTTCGGCGCCTCGGCCGGCGAGCCGCGCCAGCTGCTGGACATCGGCCGCCAGCTGGAGGACTGGCGCGCGGCGATCGCCTACGCCCGCACCCGGTTCGAGCGGGTCGCGCTCTTCGGCTCCTCGTTCGCCGGCGGTCACGTGCTCCAGCTGGCAAGCGAAGACGGCGCGATCGGCGCCGCCGTCGCGCAGTGCCCGATGACCGACGGCCTGCTGGCCGCGCTGAAGGTGCCGCCGCGGCAGTCGCTCAAGCTCGCCCGCGCCGCGCTGCAGGACACGGCGCGGGCGCTGGCGGGCCGGCCGCCGAAGCTCATCCCCGCCGCCGCGCCGCCCGGCGAGCTCGCGCTGATGGCGACCGAGGACGCGCTGCCCGGGATGACCCGGCTCGCCGGCCCGGAGTCGACGTGGCGCAATGCGGCGACCGCCCGCGTCGGCTTGCGCATCCCGCTCTACCGGCCCGGGCGCCACGCCGCGAAGATCGCCTGCCCGCTGCTGGTCTGCATCTGCGACGAGGACACGCTCGTCTCGGTCAAGGCGGCCGCCAAGGTGGCCGAGCGGGCCCCGCGCGGCGAGGTCCGCCACTACCCGATCGGCCACTTCGACATCTACGACGGCGAGTGGTTCGAGCGCGCCGTGGCCGACCAGACGGAGTTCCTGACTACCCGAATGTGAACGCGTAGCCGGCGACGCCGACCGAGAAGTCCAGCCGCAGCGCGTACTCGCCCGGCTGGGACCGCGAGAGCAGGTGGTAGAGGCGCTGCGTCCGCACGTGCAGGACCTTCTCGAGGTGGTCGTCGACCGTCACCCGGACCGTGCCGGCGCCGTGCGGCGGCGGTGAGAGGACCAGGTAGACGTCCTTGCCCGCGACGTCGCCGTAGAGCTTCGCCCCGGCGCCGGCGGTGGCCGACTCCTGGGTCAGCGTCCACAGGCCGGCGAACGAGAAGTGGCTCAGCGGCAGCTTGCCCGGATAGCGCGTGTAGACCCGGGTTCCGCGCAGCGCCGGGCCGGGCAGGAAGCGCTCGGCCCGCTCGAGCCCGAGGTAGGTCTCCGGCGTCGCCTGGTTGGTCGGGTCGTAGGTCTTCGCCGGGTGCGCGTCGGCACCGAGTCCGCGGGCGCCCGCGTCGGCGAGCAGCGTGCGGATCTCGTTCTCGATCTCGCGGTAGTCGCCCTCGCCGAAGTGCGCCGCGCGCACGTGGCCGCGCGCGTCGATCAGGTAGTCGGCGGGCCAGAACTCGTTGCGCCAGGCGCTCCAGGTCGCCAGGTTGTTGTCCTGGACCACCGGATACTCGATGCCGTTCTGGGCGATCGCCCGGGCGACGTTGCCGGCGTCGTGCTCGAAGGAGAACTCGGGCGAGTGGACGCCGACGATCGTCAGCCCGTCGCGGCGGTACTTCTGGTCCCAGGCGACCAGGTGCGGCAGCGTGCGGATGCAGTTGATGCAGGTGTAGGTCCAGAAGTCGACCAGTACCACCCGCCCGCGCAGCTGCCGCAGCGAGAGCGGGCGCGAGTTGAACCACTTCTGCGTGCCGGTGAAGTCCGGCGCCTTGCCGTAGTCGCGCAGCTTGGCGTGCGGCGCGGCCTTCGCGGCGTGCTCGAACGGCGAGCGCGGGCGCAGCGCCGCCAGCCGGTCGGCCACGGCGTTCGACGTCTCCAGCGGCTTGGCGGGATCGACCACCGCGGCCGGGAGGTGGTTGGCGATGGCGGTCTGGAAGCGCACGTCGAGCTGGAACGCCATCGCCACCGCCGTGAGCACCATGACCGCGCCGAGCGTCCGCTGCAGGCCCGGGCCGCGGCCGGCGCGGCGGATGCGCTCGGCGATCGCGCGGCCGGCCAGCGCGAGCACGAGCAGCACGACCGCGGAGCCGAGCGAGAACGCCAGCCCGACCGCCACCGTGCGTCCGCTCGCCGCGCCGACCGACACGACGGCGGCGAGAATCGGCCCGGCGCAGGGCGCGTAGACGAAGCCCAGCGCGCCGCCCACGAGCAGGCCCGACCAGAACCCGCGCCCGCCGGTGCGCGGGCCGAAGCGCGCGAGCCGGCTGAGCGGCGCCTCCAGCCGGTCGCCGAGGCGCGGCACGGCCACCGCCACCCCGAACGCGGCCAGCGCGACGATGGCCAGGTCGCGCGTCGCGCCGTCGCCCAGCCCGACGCCGTCCACCACCGTGGCCAGCCCGACGATCGTCACCGTGAACGTCGCCGCCAGCCCGAACACGATGCCCAGCGGCCGGCGCCGCCCGCCCGTCGCCCCGGCGCTCAGCAGCGCGGGCAGCACGGGCAGCACGCAGGGACTCAACGCGGTGCCGGCGCCGGCGACGAAGGCGAACAGGGTGAGCAGCGAGATGGCGACGGTCCTACGCAGTGCGACGGGGCACGGATCAGTGTGCCTACTCTCTTCTTACATGCCGCTTACGGTCGAGATCTGGTCGGACGTCGTGTGCCCGTGGTGCTACGTGGGCAAGCGGCGCTTCGAGGCCGCCCTGGAAGGCTTCGAGCACCGCGACGAGGTGACGGTCGTCTGGCGCAGCTTCGAGCTGGATCCGAACGCGCCGCTCGCGCCCGAGGGCACGGCCGCCGAGCGTCTCGCGGCGAAGTACGGCATGACCGTCGAGCGCGCCGCCGAGATGCACGCGCAGATGACCGAGCTGGCCGCCGGCGAGGGGCTCGAGTACCACCTCGACATCGCCCGCGGCGGCAACACGTTCGCCGCCCACCGGCTCATCCACGAGGCGGCGGCCCACGGCCACCAGGCGGCGGCGCAGGAGCGGCTGATGCGGGCCTACTTCACCGAGGGCGAGCCGATCTCCGACCCCGAGACGCTCGCCCGTCTGATCGCCGAGGTCGGCGTCGACCCCGAGGACGCCCGCGCGGCGGCGTTCAGCGACCGCCACGGCGACGCGGTGCGCGAGGACGAGCTGCTCGCGCAGCGGCTGGGCATCCAGGGCGTGCCGTTCTTCGTGCTCGACCGCCGCTACGGCGTCTCGGGCGCCCAGCCGCCCGAGGTGCTGCTCTCCGCGCTCGAGCGCGCCTGGGGCGAACGGGCCACCGCAGCGGCATAGTCTTTCGGGGATGCCCGACGCCCTCCACTTCACCGACTCAGACGAGGCCAACGCGCTGATCGCGCGGGATCCGATGGCGCTGCTCGTCGGCTTCGCGCTCGACCAGCAGGTGCCCGTGCAGAAGGCGTTCTCCGGGCCGCTGGTGCTCAAGGAGCGGCTCGGGTCGCTCGACGCGGCGGCGATCGCCGGCGCCGACCTGGAGGCGCTGTTTCGCGAGCGGCCGGCCATCCACCGCTTCCCCGGCTCGATGGCCAAGCGCGTGCACGAGCTCGCGGTGCACGTCGTCGAGCGCTATGACGGCGACGCGGCGCGGGTGTGGACGGACGCGCGGACCACGGACGAGCTGCGGGCCAACATCGCCGGGCTGCCGGGATTCGGGGAGATGAAGGTCAAGGCGCTCGGCTCGGTGCTGGCCAAGCGCTTCGGGGTGGAGGCGGCGGAGGGCCTCGTCCCGTGGCACCCGACGCTGGGCGACGTCGACTCCGCGCAGGCGCTGGCCGACTACCAGGCGGCCAAGAAGGTGCACAAGCAGCAGTGGTCGGCGGGCGCGGCCTGACCCTCTGGACGATCGGATACGAGCGGCTGCTCGCGCCGGAGCTCGTGGCCGAGCTGCGCGCGGCCGGCGTCGAGCGGGTGATCGACGTGCGCTTCCGGCCCCAATCGCGGCGGCCCGGGATGTCGAAGACGCGGTTGTCGCAGCTGCTCGGCGACCACGGGATCGCCTACGAGCACCGGCGCGAGCTCGGCACGCCGGCCGACCTGCGCTGGCTGTTCCACAAGGGGCGGGTCGCCGAGGGCCGGGCCGCCTATCGGGCGCACGTCGAGGCGGCGGCGCCGGAGGCCCTCGACGCGCTCGCGGCCGAGCTCGAGCACGCGCCCCGCACCGCCCTGCTCTGCCTGGAGGCCGACCCCGCCGGCTGCCACCGCCGGGTGATCGCCGAGGCGCTGGCCGAGCGGCGCCCCGGGTTAGCGGTCGTCGACCTCTGAGCTCGCGCGCCAGCAGAGCACCCGGCGGGGCTCGAGGCGCAGCAGCGGCCCTCGCGGCGCGCGCTCGGCGTAGGCGGGGTAGCGGGCAGCGAGCGCTTCGAGGGCGTCCTCGTGGCCGGCGACGCCGAGCACGGCCACCTCGCCGAGCACCTGCGCCCAGGCGAGCCGCGACCAGTCGTCGGCGTAGCGGTCGACGGTCAGCGCCGCCCGGGGGTCGGCGCGCAGCCAGCGCACCCGGGCGAGGTCCTCGCCGGCCCGTCGCTTGGGCTTGTCGTCCACCGCGCTCCACAGCGCGCCGCCGCACCGCGCAAACGTGACCGGCAGCACGCGCGGCGCGCCGTCGCCGTCGCGCAGCCCGAGGTGGGCGACCCGCTCCTCCTCCAGCAGCGCGGCGGCCCATCCGGGCAGCTCATCGAGCCTTTCCACAGACCCAGCGTAGATAAAGGGGTCAGACCCCTTTAGGTGTCGCGGCTCAAGGGGGCTGACCCCGCTCAGGTGTCGACCATGCTCGCGCAGACCCAGTTGTGGGCGCCGGCGCCGCCGGCCCACAGGCGGGCGGCGAGCCGGTCCTGCTCGGCCTTGGAGGCCTGGTAGGCGTGCGGGGTGGAGCCGCCGAGGCCGTGCCAGGTGGAGTCGAGCATCTGGTAGTAGCCGGAGGCGGTCGCCCAGTTGGGCGGCAGGTTCTGGCCGCCGGACTCGCACTGCACGATCGGCCACGGGATCGCCCACGGGCCGCCGGGACCGGTCGCGCGGGCGGCGGCGGCGCGCAGCGCGAGCAGGTGCGAGAGCGCGTGCTCGGCCCGGCGCCGGCCGGCGCGGGTGCGCGAGAGCGCCGCCTGGCGGGCCGCGCGGGCGCGGGCCAGCTGGTCGCGGCGGGTCTGCAGCCCGGAGAGCATCACGGCGAGCGCGTCCCGGCGCACGCGCACCGCGACCGCCTCGCGCTCGCGCTCGACCGCGAGCGCGGAGAGCACGCGCCGCTCGCGGTTGGCGTCGACGCGGGCCGCCGCCACGATCTCCAGCAGGTGCGCGTCGCTGCGCTCCACCCGGTGCAGGAAGGTCAGGTTCTCCAGCAGCTGCTGGAAGCCGTCGCTGTGCAGCACGACGGTGAGGAAGTCCGGCTGGTCGCCCTCGTAGCGCTCGCGCAGCAGCGTGGCGAGCGTCGCGCGCACCTGGGCCAGCCGCTTGCGCAGCCGGGCGACGCGGCGCCGCGCGGCGGCCAGCTGCGTCTGGGTCGCCTCCAGGCGCGCCTGCGCGGCGTCCAGCTGCGCCTGCGCGTCGGCGACGCGGCCCTGCAGGACGGAGATCTGCGCCGCGGTCCTGCGCTCCAGGTCGGCGAGCCGGGCGACGGCGCCGGAGAGGGTGTGCTCGCGCGCCTTGGCGGAGCCGATCCGCTGGCGCAGCGCGCCCTCGCCCTGCGCGGAGGTGCTCGCGGGCACGGCCGCGCAGACGGCGAGCAGCAGCAGGCAGATGGCGACCGTGCGGCGCAAAGGCGGCCCACGCTATCCGCGCTCCCTCGCCGGGCTGCAAGCCTTCGTGCGTCCAGGCCTCGCCTGAACGGTCGGCCAGTCCGCTCTTGACGGCGGGGCCCGGCGCGGAGACGCTCGCCTACGACGTGTGCTCCCGGAAGTGCGTCGGGGGCACACGACTCCTCTCCGGCGACAGTGTGCCCCTTATGAGTGGGGGCACACCGCCCGCCGCTCGTAAGGTTTCCGGCCATGGCGAGGCGAACGGGCGCCACCGGGCTGGACGAGGCTGCTCTGCGCCGCCTGCTCGACGCCACCCCCGCGGCGGTCGCCTGCTTCGACGCGGGGCTGCGCGTCGTCTTCGCCAACACGGCGTTCACGATGGTCACCGGCGCCCAGCGCGGCGCGGTGCTCGACGACGACATCACCGCCGGGCTGGCCTCCGCGCTGCGCGACATGCTCGCCGGGTCGGGCGCGCCGCGCCGGGTCCGGCTGACCGGCCGCGGGCGGATCCCCGTGTCGGGCACCCTGTTCGCGCTCGGCCCCGGGCTGACCGGGATGGTGCTGGACGCCGGCGGCCACGAGGCGCTCGCGGCGCTGGCCGACGAGCAGACCGCGCTGCGCCGGGTGGCCACGCTGGTGGCCGCCGGGCCGGAGCCCGAGGCGGTGTTCACCGCGGTCGCCGAGGAGGTCGGGCGGCTGCTCGGCGCCCGCGCCGGGGCGACGATCCGCTACGACGGCAACGTGGCCCGGACCGTCGGGCGCTGGAGCGGCGCCGACGACCTGGGCGGCTTCGAGGTCGGCACGGTCGTGCCGCTGGACAACAGCGAGGGACTCACGGCGGTGGTGGCCCGGACCGGCGCGCCCGCCCGGATCGACGACTACAGCGACCTCCGCGGCGAGGCGGCCGCGCTGATGCGCCGGCGCGGCTACCGCTCGGCCGTCGCCGCGCCGGTGGTGGCCGGCGGGCGCGTGTGGGGCCTCGTGCTCGTCGCCTCGGCCGGCGCGCTGGGCGAGGACGCCGAGCACCGGCTGGCCGGCTTCGCCGAGCTCGTCGCCCTCGCGCTGGAGAGCGCGGACGCCCGCGCGCAGCTCAACGCCTCGCGCGCGCGAATCCTCGACGCCGGCCTGACCGAGCGCCGGCGGCTGGAGCGCAACCTCCACGACGGCGCGCAGCAGCGGCTCGTCGCGCTGGCCATCCAGCTGCGGATGCTCGAGCGCCGGCTCGACGACCCCGCGACCGCCCAGCCGCTGCTGCACAACGCCGCCGAGGAGCTCGAGCAGGCGCTGGAGGAGCTGCGCGAGCTGGCCCGCGGCCTGCACCCCGCCGTGCTGGCCGACCGCGGGCTCGCGCCCGCGCTGGAGACGCTGGCCAGCCGGGCGCCGCTGCCGGTCAGCGTCGAGGGCGTGCCGGACGAGCGCCTCGGCGAGCCGGTGGAGGCGGCGGTCTACTTTGTCGTGGCAGAGAGCCTGACCAACGCCGTCAAGCACGCCGGCGCCTCCGAGCTGCGGATCAGGATGGCCACCGCCGGCGGCGAGCTGCGCGTGGAGATCGCCGACGACGGCCGCGGCGGCGCCGACCCGGGCACCGGCACCGGACTGCGCGGCCTGGCCGACCGCGTCGAGGCGCTCGGCGGCCGGCTCGCGCTGGACTCCCCGCCGGGCGCCGGCACCGTGGTCCGCGCGGCGCTCCCGCTCGGGCGATGAAGGTTGCATGAAGCGCCCGGATGCGCCACACTGGACGCACATTGGTTGATCCGCCGGACCGTCCACGGACAACGTCACGGCGACGGGCAATTGCCCGTCACACTCGGCTCTGAAGCCTGGCGGCCGCGCTGCGGCCCCCCCAAAGATCGGAGGCAGCCCGGACGGTGACAGCGCCCGGGCGCCCCGCATCTGAGCGAAAGGCGATGCAGCCCCTCCTCCCCACCCCGATCATCCGACCTCTCGCAGGCTGAAGTCGAACGCGCGCGACACGTCGGGGCGGGTCTTGACGATCCCGATGCGGGCGTCGAAGTCCGCCCAGCGCTCGAGGACCGCGCGGTTCATCCGCAGACCTGGAGCGAACGCGGAGCGCACGGCGTCGAGCTGCGCGCGCAGCAGGCCGGTGTCGGACGTCTGGGCGGCGCGGGCGATGAGCCGGATCGCATCCGCCGGGTTGGCCAGGGTGGCCCGCTCGCCGTCGGCGATGGAGGCGAGCGCGGCGGCGATCCGCGGCCGGTGGGCCGCGAGCGTGCGCCGCGAGGTGATCAGCACGACCTCCGGGTAGCGCGGGGCGCCGTAGTCGTCGACGCGGAACTCGCGTACCGGCAGCCCGCGGCGGCGCAGCGTCACCCCCTCGGCGTTCCAGAACGCCGGGACGGCGTCGACCCGGTGGGTGAGCAGCCGGCTCACCGCGGCGAAGCCGATCGTCACCTCCTTGATCTTCGCCGGGTCGCCGCCGTCGTGGCGCACGATCGCCGAGACGAACGCCGGGTCCGACGGCAGCCCGGAGACGCCGACGGTCCTGCCCTCCAGGTCGCGCGGGCGGGCGATGTCCGGCTGGGCGACCAGCGCGCCCAGCGGCCGGTCGATCAGCTCGCCGACGGCCACCACGCCGACGCCCTGGGTCTGCGCGATCGCCAGGTCCTGGATGTCCAGCACGCCCAGGTCGACCTTGCCGCTGGCCACGAGCTTGAGCGAGTCCGGGCCCGAGCCCGGCTTGCGGATCTGCAGGCGCACGCCGTGGGACGACTCCCGCGCGGCCATGTAGATCGGCGCGTGCACGGGGTTCGGGGTGAAGTCGAGCGCGACGACGACCGCCGGCGGCCCGGACGACGCGCCGCCGCAGCCGGCGACGGCCAGCGCCAGCAGGAGGAGGGCCGCGACGCGCACCCGCGGGACCGTAGCCTGTCCGCCGTGCTCTGCGATGGTGTCCGGCGGCACTGCGCGGCGATCGCGGCGCGTGCGCGTCATGTCCGCATCGACCCCTCCGCGACCGTCCCCGCCACCGGCCGCCAGGGGCTCGACCCGGAGTTGCACTTCCTCGACGGCCCGCCGGAGGACGTCGCCCGCTACGTGCTCATCCTCGACGCGGTCAACTTCGGCTCCGGCTGGTTCGGCGAGCTGGAGACGACCACCGATGCGCTGACCGCCCGGCTGACCGCGCACGCCCGCGCCGAAGGCCCGTGGACGGCGCGGCGGCTGCGCGCGCTGACCGCGGACGAGGTCGGCGCCACGCTGCAGCTCGACCCCGCGCACCGGCTCACCGGCCTCTACGCCGCCGGGCTCAACCAGCTCGGTGAATGGCTCGGCGACGCTCCGCCCGACCTCGGCGACTCGGCCGAGGCGTTCGCGCACCGCCTGACCGAGATGCCGTTCTTCGCCGACGCCGGCTTCTACAAGCGCGCCCAGATCGCCGCGCACGACCTCCACCTGGCCGGCGTCGCCCGCTACGCCGACATCCCGCGGCTGACGATCTTCGCCGACAACCTCGTCCCGCACGTGCTGCGCCACCACGGCGTGCTGGTCTATGACGACGAGCTGGCGGGCAAGGTCGACGCCGGCACCGAGCTGCCGCAGGGCGGCGAGCACGAGACCGAGATCCGGGCCTGCGCCGTGCACGCCTGCGAAGCGCTCGCCCGCGCGCATGGCGTCCCGCCCGCGACCCTGGACAACCGCCTGTGGAACCTCGGTGCCCCGGGGCGCCCACACGTCACCCGCACCGTGTACTACTGACCGCCATGCGCGAGACGTTCGAGGCCCTGGTGGGCGACCTCGAGTACCCGATGTTCATCGTCACCGCCCGGGCCGGCGAGGAGCCGCTCGGCTGCCTGGTCGGCTTCGCCACCCAGACGAGCATCGACCCGCCGCGCTTCGCCGTCTGCCTCTCGCACGCCAACCGCACGTTCCGCCGCGGCCGCGACGCGGCGATGCTCGGCGTCCACTGCGTGCCGGCCGACGCCGGCGACCTGGCGGAGCTGTTCGGCGGCGAGACCGGCGACGAGACCGACAAGTTCGCGCGCACGGAGTGGCACGACGGCCCGGGCGGCGTCCCCGTCCTCGACCGCTGCAAGAACTGGTTCGCGGGCCGGGTCCTGACGCGGCTCGACGCCGGCGACCACGACCTGTTCCTGCTCGAGCCCGTCGCCGGCGAGGCCGCCGCCGAGGCGGAGTTCACGTTCCACCGGGCCAAGCGCATCGACCCCGGCCACCCGGCCTGACGGTCGTCACGCTGACGGCGCCGCGCGACCGCCTCATGCACGGAGCGTAGGGTGGCGTCGTGGGCCGTGACCACTGGGAGCTGTGGGAGAAGGCCGGCGCGGGCGACCGGCACGCGCGGGAGCGTCTGATCGAGGAGAACATGCCGCTGGCCCGCTCGCTCGCCGTCCAGTACCGGCACGCGCGCGAGCCGCTGGAGGACCTCTGCCAGGTGGCGATGCTCGGACTGGTCAAGGCCGTCGACCGCTTCGACCGCGACCGCGGCATCGCCTTCGCGTCCTACGCCGTGCCGACCATCCTGGGCGAGCTGCGCCGCCACTTCCGCGACCGCACGTGGACCATTCACGTCTCGCGCGGGATGCAGGAGGCGATCGCCCGCGTGGAGCGCACGTCGGAGGTCCTGCGCGGGCAGCTCGGCCGCTTCCCCAGCGCCGAGGAGGTGGCCGCCGCCTGCGGGATGACGGTCGAGGAGGTCACCGAGGCGCGGCTCGCCGAGGGCGCCTCGCGGCTGGCCAGCCTGGACGCCTCCCTGCAGCGCGACGACCCCGGCGACGGCGCGCTGCGCGACAGCCTCGGCCGGGCCGACAACGAGATCGGCCGCGTCGAGGACGCGCTGTGGATCCAGCAGATCGCCGAGGGGCTGACCGACCGCGAGCGCGAGATCCTGCGGCTGCGCTTCGTCGAGGACCTCGTGCAGCGCGAGATCGCCGAGCGCGTCGGCGTGTCCCAGATGCACGTGTCGCGGATCCTGCGCGACACGCTCGAGCGCCTGGCGTCAGCCGCGGCGTAGCCCGAGCAGCGCGATGTCGTCGTCGCGCGCCGCGGGGACCGTGGCCAGCAGCGTGTCCGCCAGCGGGCCGAGGTCGCCGCGCGTGCGGGAGGCCAGCTCGGCCAGCGCGCGCAGGCCGTCGTCGATCGGCTGGCGCCGGGACTCGACGAGGCCGTCGGTGTAGAGCCAGACCGTGTCGCCCGCCGCCATGCGGAAGCGCGTCGACGTGCAAGAGGGCGCGCCGCTCAGACCGAGCGGCGGGCAGCTCGGCAGCTCGACGTACTCCGTGCTCCCGTCGGCGTGCACGAGCAGCGGCGGCAGGTGGCCCGCGGTGGCCAGCTCGCCCTCGCCGGTCGACGGGCACAGCGCCACGTAGACGACGGTGGCGAACGTGATCGTCCCGCCGGAGGCGCCGACCAGCGCGTGCAGGTCGTCCATCACCTCGGCCGGCGGCGCGCCCTTGAGCGCGTAGGCCCGCAGCGCGTTGCGGATCTGCCCCATCGTGGCCGCCGCGTCCATCCCGCGCCCGCCCACGTCGCCCACCACGATCCCGTAGCGGCCGTCGCGCAGCGCGAACGCGTCGTACCAGTCGCCGCCGGCGTGGTCGCGCGCGTCGCTGGGCTGGTAGCGCACCGCCAGCCGGTAGCCCGGGATCTCCGGGAGCGCGGCGGGGAGGAGCGCGCGCTGGAGCGTCTCGGCCGCCCGGTGCTCGCGCGTGTACAGCCGCGCGTGGTCGAGCGCGAGCCCGGCGCGGCGGCCGAGCTCCTCGGCCAGCTCGAGCTCGCGGGTCGTGTACTGGCGGCCGGACTCGGCGTAGACGAACGTGATCGCCCCCAGCGTGCGGCCGCGGGCGGTCATCGGCACCACCATCGCGGAGTGCATCTGCAGCTGGCGGACGATGTCGAGCTGCTCCTCGTCCAGCGCGGCGGCCTCGAGCAGCGCCGCGTCGATCGTCGGGTAGAGCTCCGAGCGGCCGGAGCGGATGACCTGCGGGGCGCCGGTGGGCGCGTCCGGGTCGGGCGGGTAGCGCTCCTGCAGCTCGCGCGCCCAGCGGACCTTGTCCGGGTCCACGTGGGCCACCGCGATCTGCTCGTAGCTGCCGCGCACGTCGGCCGCCAGCTGCACGGCGCACCAGTCGGCGAGGCGGGGGACGGCGAGCCGCGCGACCTCGTCGAGCGTCTCCACCGGGTCCAGCGAGGCGGCCAGCGCCTGGCTGGCGGCGTCCAGGAAGGCGAAGGCGTCCTCGCGCCGGCGGCGCTCGCTGACGTCGGTGAGCAGGCCGACGAGCCGCTCGGGGCGCCCGTCGTCCCCGGTGACCACCTGGACGCGGGAGTGCAGCCAGCGCTCGCCGCCGTCGGGCAGGCTGATGCGCAGGTCGTGCTCGTAGGGCACGCCCTCCTCGGCGGCGCGGCGCACGAGCGCGCGCAGCTCGGCCCGCCCGGCCTCCTCGATGTAGTGCTCGATGTAGGCCTCGGCGCCGGCCGGCTGCGTGCCGCGCGGCAGGCCGTACATCGGCCCGACGTTCTCCGACCACTCGACCGTGTCGGACGCGATGTCCCACTCCCAGAAGCCGGTCTCGGTGCCCTCCAGCGCGAGGCGCAGGCGCTCTTCGAGACCCTTCATGTGCGCAGTCTAAAGAGCCGCGGGCTCCAGGTCGGCGGTTCGGTCGAGCACGCGGCAGAGCGCGGCGACGACGTCCGCGTCGAACTGGCTCCCGGCGCCGTCGCGCAGCTGCTCGAGCGCGAACTCGCGGCCCGGCGCCCGGCGATACGGCCGGTCCGAGGTCATCGCCTCGAACGCGTCGGCCACGAGGATGATCCGCGACTCGAGCGGGATCTCGTCGCCCTGCAGGCGGTCGGGATAGCCGCGGCCGTCCAGGCGCTCGTGGTGGTGGCGGACCCAGCGGGCCTCCACGGCCAGCCCGGCGGCGGCGACGATCTCGTGGCCCAGCAGCGAGTGGCGCTGCATCACGGCGTACTCCTCGTCGGTCAGCTTCGCGGGCTTGTTGAGGATCGCGTCGGGGACGCCGATCTTGCCCACGTCGTGCAGCAGGCCGGCCAGGCGCAGGCGGGCGAGGCGGTCCTCGTCGAGGCCGAGCTCGGCGCCGATGACCGCGGTGAGCTGCGAGACGGTCTGGCAGTGGCTGCGCGTGTAGGCGTCCTTGGCGTCCACGGCGCGGGCGAGCGCGGTGGCGAGCATGCGCTTGTGGTCCTCGCCCGGGCCGGCCGGGGCGGTGCCCGCGCTGTCGAGCTCGGGCGTGTAGATCGCGGCCTGCTGGTGCAGGCGGCGGGCGCCGAGCAGCGCCTGGTCGGCCTCGCGCAGCAGGTCCGCGCGCCAGCGCAGGCCGACGGCCTCGGCGACGCCGGCGGTGGCGGTGAATCCGTCGAGCTCGCGCTGCAGGCGCTGGGCGAGCTCCAGTGCGCCCCAGGCGCGGCAGTCGGGGAGGATCACCGCGAACTCGTCGCCGCCGGTGCGGTAGGCGCAGTCCGCGCCGCGGATCGTGGCCTGCAGGGCGCCGGCGAACGCCCGCAGGCGCTCGTCACCCGCCTGGTGGCCCTGGTCGGAGTTCAGCGCCTTGAAGTCGTCGAGGTCGAGCAGCACCAGCGCGAGCGGGAGGTCGCGGCGGCCGGCGCGCTGGAGCTCGCGGCCGAGGTCCTCGTGGAACGCCCGGTGGTTGCGCAGGCCGGTCAGTGGGTCGGTGATCGCCATCTCCTCCAGCCGGGCGAGCTCGGCCGCGCGGGCGGCGTCCAGCCGGCGCCGGCCGCGGCGCACGGTCAGCCCGAGCAGGCCGAAGATCACGGTGCCCGCCAGCACGACGAGCGAGCCGCCGCGGATGATCTGGCGCTGGGTGCTGTAGGCGTGCGCGCCCAGGGCGACGGCGGCGCGGGACTGCGCGTCGGCGCGCGTGCCCAGCGCGCGCCGCAGCGCGGCGAAGTCGCCGGCGGCGTGCAGTCGCAGCAGCGGCTGGGCCTGCGGCAGGCGGCGCAGGGCGGCGTCCCCGCGGCGGCGCGCCGCGTCCGCCTCGTCCTGGGACCCGCGCGCCAGGGCCAGCTCGTCGGACACGGCCATGCGGGCGCTCAGATAGCCGGCGCTGACCCGGCCGGTGGCCAGCGCGTCGTGCGCCTGCCGGCTGGAGGCCTGCATGTCGAAGATCAGCGCGACGGCCGCGGCCAGGACCACGGCGACGGCGGCGGCAAGCGCAAGGGACGCGTTCGGCTTGAAGCCCACACAGGGAGAATCGGCGCCGCAGCCGCGAGCTTGAGCGCTTCAGTGCGCAATGAGGTGTACGTCACCGAACTCGTGCCAGCGGTAGCCGCGGGCCAGCGCGGAGGCATAGGAGCGCTCGAGCAGCGCGCGGCCGGCGATCGCCTCGAGCATCAGCAGGTGGCTGGCGTCGGGCTCGTGCCAGCCGGTGAGCAGGCCGTCGACGGTCTTGACGCCGGTCTCCGGGCTGATCGTCAGCCCGGTCCAGCCGTTGTGAGGCGCGACGATCCCGCGCTCGTCGGCGGCGGACTCCAGCGCGCGCACGACGGTCGTCCCGACCGCGATCACCCGGTTGCCGCGGGCGCGGACGCGGTTGACGGCGTCGGCGGTGCCGCAGGAGACCTTGAAGCGCTCGGGGTAGGGCCGCTCGCCGCGCTCGAGCGAGCTCACGCCGGTGTGCAGGACGACCTTGGCCACCTGGATGCCGCGGGCGCGCAGCGCGGTCAGGGCGCGCTCGGTGAACGGCCGCCCGGCGCTGGGCATCTCGGCGCTGCCGGGCTCCTCGGCGAAGATCGTCTGGTGGTCTGCGAGCGGGCGGGCGGTGGTCTCGTGGGCGTAGCGGATCGGCTCGCCGTGGACGGCGAGGTAGTCCTCGACGCGCGTCGGCAGGTCGAGCTCGGCCACCCACAGCCGGCCGGCGGAGAGGTAGGGCGCGACCAGCCGCGCGGTCGCCGCGCCGGGCAGCAGCAGCGTCTCACCCTCGCTCCCGTCCCGCACGCGCCTGCCGTCGCGCCGCAGCTCGACCACCCAGCGGTGCGGCTTCCCGGACGGCTCCGGCGTCGAGAGGTGGAGGTCGACGAGCCTGCCGTCCGCCCGCGTCGCGGTGAGCGCGGCCGGCAGGGTGGCGGATGCGTTGACCACCAGCAGGTCGCCGGGCCGCAGGTGCTCGGGCAGGTCGAGGAAGCGGGCGTGGACGAGCCGGCGGCCGGGGCGGGCGACCATCAGGCGCACCTCGTCGCGCACGGCGGGCGGCTCGCCCGCCTCCAGGGTGGCCGGTATTGCGAAGCTGAGGGCGAAGGACAGCGCGGCGGTCACGCGGGCGACTCCGCGAGCGCGCGGGCCTGGTAGCGGCCGCTCGGGAGGTCGCCCTCGATCAGCGCGAGCAGGCCGGGGACGCTCGCCTCGGGCGGCGGGCGGTCGGAGATGTCCTCGCCGGGGAACGCCTCCTGGTGCAGGCGCGTGTTCATGTCGCCGGGGTCGACGCCGTAGACGTGCAGGTCGTGGCGCTCGACGGCGAGGATCGCGGTCAGCTGGTCGAGCGCCGCCTTGCTCGAGCCGTATCCGCCCCACCCCTCGTAGGGCTCGACGGCGGCGTCGGAGCTGACGTTGACGATGCGCGCCCCCGCGGGGAGCTGCGGGAGCGCGCGCTGGATGAGCCCCAGCGGGGCCAGCACGTTGACGCGGTAGACGTGCTCGAGCGCGTCCAGGGGGTAGTCCGCGAGGTACGGCTGCGGGCTCGGCCCGAGCACCGAGGCGTTGTTGACCAGCAGCTCGACCGGCCCGCCGGCGGCGGCCAGCAGCGCGTCGCGATGCTCCGGGTCGGCGACGTCGCCGGCCAGCGCGGCAACGTCCGTGGCCCGTGCCAGCTCGGCCGCCGCGTCCTGCAGCGGCCCGGCCTCGCGGGCGTCGATGACGAGGCGCCAGCCCCGCTCGGCGAGCGCCCGGGCGAGCGCCAGGCCGAGTCCGCGGGAGGCGCCGGTGACGATGGCGGTGGGCATGGCCGCCACGCTATGCCGCGCCCGGCCCGCCCACCATCGGGAATTGGGCGTAGGACCCTCAGACGAGGCCCTCGCGGACCGCGTACAACGCCGCCTGGGTGCGGTCGGTGAGGCCGAGCTTGCCCAGGATGTGGGAGACGTGGGTCTTGACGGTCTTCTCGGCCACGCCGAGCTCGCGGGCGATGACCTTGTTGGAGCGCCCGCGGGCGATGAGCGTGAGCACGTCGAGCTCGCGCGGGGTGAGCTCGCCGGGCGCGGCGCTGCCGCCGTGCGCGACCTCCTCGACCACCCGGGTGGCGATGGCCGGCGACAGCGGCGACTGGCCGGCGTGGGCGGAGCGGATCGCGCGGACGAGGTCGGACGGCTCGACGTCCTTGAGCAGGTAGCCGGCCGCGCCGGCGCGCAGGGCGGCGAACAGCTTGTCGTCGTCGCCGAAGCTCGTCAGCACGATCACCCGGGCGCGGGCGTCGCGGTCGCGCAGGCGGGCGAGCACGCCGACGCCGTCCAGCCCGGGCATGACGAGGTCGAGCAGCAGGACGTCCGGGTCCGTGCGCAGCGTCGCGCCGACCGCGGCCTGGCCGTCGGCCGCCTCGGCCACCACCTCGATGTCGTCCTGGAGGTCGAGGAACGTCCGCAGCCCCTGGCGCACGACCGCGTGGTCGTCGGCGAGCACGACGCGGATCACGAGCGAAGCTCCAGGCGGATCGTGGTGCCCTTCCCGGGCGCGGAGTCGATGGTGAGCTGCGCGCCGAGCTCGGTCGCCCGCTCGGCCATGGACGTCAGCCCCAGCCGGCGGCCGCGGACCGCGCGGCGATCGAACCCGCGGCCGTCGTCGGCCACCACCAGCACCGGGTCGTCGAGCTTGACCTTGATGTGCTCCGCGCCGGAGTGGCGCACCGCGTTGCCCAGCCCCTCCTGGGCGATCCGCAGGACCTGCGCGGCGGCCGCGCCGGACAGCCGGGGCACCTCGCCGGTCCGCAGCTCGATCGCCTGGCCGGTCACCCGCCGCAGGACCTCGACGTGCTTGCGCAGCACGGTGCCCAGCCCTTCGGCCTCGAGCGAGCCGGGCCGCAGCTCGAACACCACCGCGCGCAGCTCCTCCATCGCGCCGCGGGCCAGCTCGCTCACCCGCCGCAGCTCGGCCGCCGCGGCGTCGCGGTCGCGCGCCAGCAGCGTGGACGCGGACTCGGCGGCCAGCGCGACGCCGAACAGCTGCTGGGTGACCGCGTCGTGCAGCTCGCGGGCCAGCCGGTTGCGCTCCTCTACGATCGACAGCTCGCGCGAGCGCTCGTAGAGCCGCGCGTTCTCGATCGCGATCGCCGCGTGCGCCGCGAGCAGCTCGATCAGCTTCTGGTCGGAGACGGAGAACTCGTCCGCGTCCTCCTTCTCGGTCAGATACAGCGCGCCGATCACCTCGCCGCGGGCCACGATCGGCACGCCGAGGAACGAGCGCATCTGCGGGTGCGCGCGCGGCCACCAGCCGCGGAAGCGCGGGTCCGCGCGGATGTCGTCGGTGCGGTGCGACCCGGGGCTCTCCAGCATCGCCCCGAGCATCCCGTGCGTGCGCGGCAGCGGGCCCATCGCGGCGATCAGCTCGTCGCCCATCCCGGACGTGATGAAGCGGGAGAAGTTGCCCTCGCCGTCCGGGATGCCGAGCGCGGCGTACTTCGCGCCGCCGAGCTCGCGCGCGGAGTGCACGAGCTTCTGCAGCACGGGCTCGACCTCGTGCTCGCCCGCCAACGCCAGCACGACGTCGCTCAGCGCTCGGAAGGCGGTGGAGTCGG
>JAICUS010000166.1 GCA_025935735.1 Solirubrobacteraceae bacterium
CGGCCGATGCGTCAGGCGCCTGGCACCGGCTGGCCACCTCGATCATGCGCCGCCCGGTGCTCTGGTTCGTCGCCTCGGCCGTGCCGATGCTGGCGCTGGCGGCGCCCGCGCTCGGCCTGCAGCTGACGGGCGGCGACAACCGCGGCGTGCCGCTGACCACCGAGGCCACGCGCGGGCTGCACGTGCTGGAGACGACGCTCGGGCCGGGCACGCTGGCGCCGCACCAGATCGTCGTCGACAGCGGGCGGCCCGGGGGCGCGGCGGCCACGGTGGCGGCCCAGCGCCGGCTGGTCGCGCTGCTGCGGCGCGACCCGCAGGTCGTCTCGCGCACCGTGATCGCCCCGTTCATGGTGTCGGGCGCGGTCGCGCGCCAGGCCAACCTCGTCGACGATCCGGGGCGGGTCCTGCAGGTCCGGGCGGCCGGGCGGACCGACTCCGGCGAGCCGCCGGCGATCGCGCTCGTGCACCGGATCCGCTCGCGCTACCTGCCGGCCGCGCGGTTCCCGGCGGGCGACACCGTGCTGTTGACCGGCGCGCCGGCGTTCGGCGTCGACTTCGTCGACCGGGCGTTCGGGATCTTCCCCTGGCTCGTGCTCGCCGTGCTCGTCGTGTCCTACCTGCTGCTGCTGCGGGCGTTCCGCTCGGTCGTGCTCCCGGCCAAGGCCGTCGTGATGAACCTGCTGTCGGTCAGCGCCACCTACGGCGTGCTCGTGCTGGTCTTCCAGCACGGCTGGGGGAACGCGGTGGGGACCGAGACGACGCCGCAGATCGACGGCTGGGTCCCGATCTTCCTGTTCGCGGTGCTGTTCGGGCTGTCGATGGACTACGAGGTCTTCCTGCTCTCGCGCATCCGCGAGGAGTGGGACCGCCGCGGCGACAACGAGGCGGCGATCGCCTATGGCCTCGAGCACACCGGGCGGATCATCACCGCCGCCGCGATCATCATGGTGGCCACCTTCATCGGGTTCGTGGCCGGCAGCTTCGTCGCGCTGCAGGAGTTCGGCCTCGGCCTCGCCGCGGCGATCGCGCTCGACGCCACGGTCGTCCGCGCGATCCTCGTCCCGGCCACGATGAAGCTGCTCGGCCGCTGGAACTGGTACCTGCCCGAGCGCGTCCGCCGCGTGCTGCGCGTCCGGGCCGCGCGCGTGTGACTGGACCAACGTCCGGTTCACTCAGGCCACTCTGACCGCTTGAATGTGCCCCCATGCTGAGGTCCGCGCTGCTTGCCGCGCTCGCGCTCGCCGCGGCGGCCCCGTCCGCGTCCGCCGCCGGCTGGTCCGCCGCCGGGGCGCTGGAGACGCCGCGCTACGAGGCCGTGGCGGCGGTGCTGGCCGACGGCAGCGTGCTGGTGGCCGGCGGCCGACCGGACGGCCGGCCGGCCCTGACGTCCGCCGAGCGCTACGACCCCGCGACCAATCGCTGGACGCGCGCCGCCGCGGAGGGCACGGCGCGAGAGCTCGCGAGCGCGGTCACGCTGCGCGACGGGCGGGTGCTGGTCGCCGGGGGCGAGGCGACGCCGTTCGACTACCTGGCGTCCGCGGACCTGTACGACCCCGCGACCGACAGCTGGACGCCGGCGGCGCCGATGCACGCCGAGCACGACGCGCTGGCCACCGTGCTGCTGGCCGACGGACGCGTGCTCGCGGTCGGCGGGTACGGGCCCACGGCCGCCACAGGGGCCGAGGTGTTCGACCCGGCCACGGGCGAGTGGAGCGTCACCGGGCCGGTCCAGGCGGTGCGCGCCGGCGCGGCGGTGGTGCGGCTGGCCGACGGGCGCGTGCTGGCCGCCGGCGGCTGGGACGGCGCCATCCTGTCCAGCGCAGAGGTCTACGACCCGGCGACGGGCGCCTGGACCGCGGTCGCGCCGATGGGCGAGGCGCGGATGGACGCCGGCGCGGCGCTGCTGGCGGACGGCCGCGTGCTGGTGGCCGGCGGCCACCGCTACACCGACGCGTTCCTGCCGTTCACCAGCGACACCTACGAGATCTTCGACCCGGCCACCGGCAAGTGGACCGCCCCGCGCGGGCTCACCACGCCCCGCGGCGAGGGCAACCGGATGGTCACGCTGACAGATGGCCGGCCGGTCATCGTCGGCGGCTACACGGAGCACGGCTTCCGCTACGAGGACACGGCGGAGGTCTATGACGCCGCGACCGACACGTGGGCCGAGACGCCGCCGATGGCGGTGGGGCGGGCCGACCACGTCGCGGTCGCGCTGCCCGACGACTCCGTGCTGGTCGCGGGCGGCTTCGGCGCCGGCACGCGCGCCGAGCGCATGAGCTTCGCCGCGCCGACCCCGACGCCCACGCCGACCCCGACGCCCACGCCGGCTCCGACGGCCGCACCGGCCGCCCCCGCGCCGGTGCCCAGGCCGCACAGCGTGGCGCGCCTGACCGCCGCACGGCACCTGCGGGCCACGCGCGCGGGCAGCGTCACGGTGCTCGTGCGCTGCCGCGGCACCGCCGTGTGCCATGGGCGGGTGCTGCTGCGCATCCGGCACGGCCGGACGCTCACCCGCGCCACGTTCACGGTGCCCGCCGGCGGGCGCCGCCACGTGCGGCTGCGGCTCCGCGCCGGCGACCGCAGACGGCTGGCCCGGCGCCTCGCGCACGTCGTGGTCGCGCTGGCCGGTCAGCCGGGCGTCAGCGCCACGCTCCGGGTGCCGCGGGGCCGCGCCGCGCGCGCCTGATCGCGGTCAGCCGCGGTCCCTTGCGGCTTGACTTACGGATTCGAAAGCGGTAATCGTTCGCATCCGATCGCATTCGCAGCTGACCGTGGGCGACCGGGAGCGGCCGCTGGACGTGGAGGGCGCGCCGCAGTTCGGCTGGATGCCCTCCAGCGCGAAGGGCGACGATGTCCAGACCGCGTACGAGATCCTCCTCAGCGGGCCGTCCGGGCAGGTGTGGGACAGCGGCCGGGTCGCCTCCTCGGACCAGTCCTACGTGGCCTACGGCGGGCCGGCGCTGGCGCCCGGCACGAGCTACAGCTGGACCGTCCGGACGTGGGACCGCGACGGCGAGGCGTCGCCGTACGCGCCGGAGGCGAGCTTCGACACCGGCCTGGGCGACCACGACTGGTCCGGCGCGGAGTGGATCCGGCGGGTGACGAGCGGCAACGACTCGACCGACGACTACACGCTGGCCCGCAAGCAGTTCGACGTGGGCGCGGGGGGTGGGGCGGTTGTCCGGGCGCGCGTCTACATCTCGGCGATGGGGCAGTACGAGCTGCACGTCAACGGCAGGGCTGTGTACCGCGGCGACAGCTTCGACTATCCCGGCGAGGGCCAGTACTCCGCCGTCGACATCACCGATGACGTCGCGGCCGGGCAGCCGCTGGCGCTCGGCGTGCTCTACCACTACTGGACCTGCACCTGCCAGGGCCGGGCCAACGGCCCGGCGTCGACCGCGCGGCTGTCCGCGGCGGCGGCCGGCGACACCACGCTGAACGTCGACAACGCGGGGGCGTTCGACGCCGGCGACCAAGCGACCGTGGGCTCCCAGACCGTGACCGTCACCGCGATCGGCGCCGGCACGATCGCCATCTCGCCCGCGCTCGCGCAGGCGCAGGCCAACCGCGCGACCGTGACCGACCTCGCCGGCCCGTCCGGGATGCTGCTCAAGGCCGTCGTCGACCACGCGGACGGCAGCCGCGACACGTTCGTCTCGGACGGAAGCTGGAAGGTGGCCAAGGCCGCGCAGTACCTCAACGGCGCGCCGGTCTATCGCAACGGCGACGCGGGCGACCGCGAGGAGCTCTACGACGCCCGCAACGAGACGCCCGGCTGGGACACGGCCGGTTTCGACGACTCGGCGTGGGCGAATGCCTACGCCATCGGCCCGCACCCGCGGCCGGTCAACCCGCTGCGCGACGAGTTCTCGCACCTCGATCCCTCGCTGTCGGAGCTCGACTACGAGACCGTCCACCCGAAGTCGGTGACCACCCTGGCCGACGGCACCGTCGTCGCCGACTTCGGCGAGGTGATCTCGGCGCACCCGCAGATCGCGCTCCACGCCGGCGTGGCGGGCCGCACGCTGAGCATGCTGACCAGCTACCGGCTCAACAACACGACGCTGTCCGCCCCGGTGGCGGCCGGCGACACGGCGGTGCAGGTCGCGTCCGCGAGCAGCTTCGCCGCCGGCGACCGGATCACCGTCGACGGGCCGGCCGACGGCTTCGGCGCGGGGGACCCCGAGGTGCGGACGATCGCCTCGGTCGCCGGCACCACCATCACGCTCGACCGCGCGCTCAGCCGCGCGCACGCGAGCGGGCGCTGGGTGGAGGGCTCACGCGCCGGCACGTCCGGCCTGGACACCCAGGGCTCGCGGATGGGCTGGTCCTACACCGAGAAGGACGGCCCGCAGACCGCGCGCACGTTCACCTACTGGGGCTGGCGCTACCTGCAGATCTCCGGCGCCGGCGAGCCGCTGACCGCCGACGACATCTCGGCCGTCGTGCAGTACGCGCACGCGCCGCAGGACCGCCGGGCCACCTTCGCGTCCGACAACCGGACGCTCAACGACGTCTTCGACCTGATGCAGCGGTCGGGCCGGTACTCGTCGCAGGAGACCTTCCTCGACACGCCGACGCGCGAGAAGGGCCAGTTCACCGGCGACACGGTCGACATCTCGTTCGCGAACATGAGCGCGCTGGGCGACCGCAACGCCACCCGGCGGGCGATCAAGCTGCTCACCGACGCGAGCGCGGACGGCCCGGCGAAGATCCTGGCCGAGGGCGGGACGTTCATGTGGGAGCAGTGGGACCCGGGGTGCGCGACGTCGCCGTGCACGAACCCGTCGCAGAGCTCGAGCGAGTCGATGTCGCACGGCTGGGGCGCGTGGGGCGTCGTCGACGTCCTCCAGACGCTGCTCGGCGTCACGGTGACGAGCCCGGGCGCGGCGACGGTCCGGATCGCGCCGCCCGCGCTGTCAGGCGCGGACCTGCACCACGTCAGCGGGTCGGTGTGGACGCAGCGCGGGACCGTGAGCGTGAAGTGGACGCGCACGGGCGCGGGCTACGTGCTCGACGTGCACGTGCCGGACAACGTCACCGCGACCGTCGCGCTCCCGGACGGCCGCCACTACGTCGGAGTGGGCGACGGCGCGCCGCGGCAGGTGGGCGACGGCGTCTTCACCGTCGGCTCGGGTGACACGCACTTCAGCCCGGGCGCGACCGGGACGCTGCCGGTGGGCGGGACCGTCCCGCCGACGCTGGCGCTGTCGCTCGGCGGGCCGGCGGCGTTCGGCCCGTTCACGCCCGGGGTGGACCGGACGTACACGGCGGCGACGACCGCCGACGTGGTGTCCACGGCCGGGGACGCGGCGCTGACCGCGGCCGGGCCGGTGATCGACCACGACGAGCCTAAAGTCAGATGATTGGCGGCGCTTCGGGGTAAGACCCCGGACATGAGCGCCACCCACGAGGTCGTGGCCGCCGGGCGGCCGTCTCCACGCGACGTGCTCGCCCGGCTGGACCGCATCGACACCTGGTCGCTGCCCTACCTCTTCATCGGGGTGATCGGGCTCGGCTTCCTGTTCACCTTCTACGACATCTTCGACATCAACGTCTCGTTCATCCAGACGTGCGTGGCCCTCAAGCCGGGCTGCTCGCCGGAGAACGCGCTGGAGACGCTGAAGACGCCGGTGGTGCTCAACCTCGCCGGCTACGTCGTGGGCACGCTGGTGCTGAGCCCGATCGCCGACCGCGTCGGCCGCCGCAACATGCTGATGGTCACGATGGCGCTGACCGGCCTCGGGTCGCTCTACAACGCGCTGGCGCCGGACTACACGCAGTTCGTGATCGCCCGGATCATCACCGGGATGGGCATCGGCGCCGACCTGGCGATCGTGAACACCTTCGTCGGCGAGGTCGCGCCGCGCCGCTCGCGGGCCAAGTTCACCTCGATGATCTTCATCATGTCGGCGCTCGGCGCGCTGCTGGGCATCTGGCTCGGGCTGGTCCTGACCACGCCGGCGGCGCCGTGGCCGAAGGGCATCGGGTTCGCCCAGGCCGGCCCCGGCTTCGAGGACGGCTGGCGCTGGATGTACGCCGTCGGTGCCGTGCTGGCGCTGATCGCCATCCTGCTGCGCTTCCAGCTGCCCGAGTCGCCGCGCTGGCTGATCGGGCGCGGCCGGCTCGAGGACGCCGAGGCGGTCGTGGCCGGCATGGAGCGCAAGGCGTCCCGCCACGGCCCGCTGCCCGAGCCGCGGTTCGTGCGCGCGGAGGAGGCGGACGACGAGGCCGGCTCCGCCCAGGGCCACATGCCCTATCGCGCCCTGTTGGGCAACTCCTTCTATTTGAAGCGCGTGCTGCTGCTGGTGTCGGTCTGGCTGATCGGCTACGTCACCGTCTACGGCTTCTCCGCGGGCTTCACGTCGGTGCTCACCGCCCAGGGTTACGAGCCGCCGGAGGCCGGCGTGATCGTGGCCGTCGGCGCGTTCGGCTTCCTGCTGTGCGCGGTCGCGGCCGTGCTGTGGGGCGAGCGCCTGAGCCGCAAGATCTGGCTGCCCATCTCCGCCGCCATCACCGTGATCGGCAGCCTGATCATCGCCGCCGCGGGCGACACGCTGTGGGTGGCGTTCGCCGGCTCCGCGGTGATCTTCTTCGGCTTCAACCTGTGGGTGCCGATGACCTACGCCCGCTCGGCCGAGGTCTTCCCGACCCGCGCGCGCACCACCGGCTTCGCGCTGGTCGACGGCGTCGGCCACCTCGGCGGCGGCATCGGCGTCCTGCTGATCGCCCCGACGATCCCGCATATGTCCATCCTCGGCGCGCTGCTGCTGATCTCCGGCTTTCTCGTCGTGGCGGCGATCATCGGCTCCTTCGGCATCGAGACCCGCAACCGCCGCTTCGAGGAGATCTCCCCCTGAGACGTATTGCGTTTCGGCTTCGAAAGTCGTAGCTTTCCAAGCTGAAGCAAAACCGGCAAGGAGGGGGAGCGGTGTTCAGGCAACGGACGCGGGCGGTGCTGCCTGCGCTGATCGCTGTGGCGGTGCTGGGCTGGAGCCATGCGGCGGCGTCGCAGACGGCCGCGCCGACGCCGGCCGACCCGAACCTCGGCGTGCTCAACCAGGGCACGCGCACGACGAGCTTCGACGACGGCTGGAAGTTCAAGCTGGTCACGCTCGGCGACCCATCCGTCGACGACGGCACCTACGGCAACTCGAGCAACCCGCGCGCGGCCGCGCCCGGGTTCGCCGACGGCGACTGGGACAGCGTCACGCTCCCGCACGACTGGAGCATCCTGCAGCCGCCGTCGCCGGCGAACACCGACAGGACCGGCTACTTCCCCGGCGGCCTCGGCTGGTACCGCAAGACGTTCACGCTGCCCGCCGCGGACGCGGGCAAGCGCATCTCGGTCGACTTCGACGGCGTCTTCGACAACTCCTACGTCTATCTGAATGGGCAGCTGCTGGGGAACCATCCCTACGGCTACACGGGCTACAGCTACGACATCTCCGCCGCCGCGCACACCGACGGGACGCCGAACGTGCTGGCCGTGGTGGTGCAGAACGACGAGCCGAGCAGCCGCTGGTACTCGGGCAGCGGCATCACCCGCCACGTGCACCTCACGGTGACCAACCCCGTGCACATCACCAGAAACGGCATCTTTGTCAGCACGCCGGGCCTGGCGGACACGATCAAGGACGGGTACGCCACCGTCCACGCCACGGCGAGCCTGATCGACCAGAGCGGCGGCAACTCGACCGCCGACGTCACCTACAAGGTCAAGGACGCCACCGGCGCCGTCGTCGCCCAGGCCACGTCGCACGGCGTGGCGCTCGGGGCCGCCGCCGTCACCGACGCACAGGACATCCGGGTCGACGACCCGCACCTGTGGTCGACCGGCACGCCGTACCTGTACACGCTCGAGACCGACGTGTCCGATGGCGGCTCACTCCTCGACTCGCTGGACACCACGTTCGGCATCCGCTGGATCACCGTCGACCCGAGCGGCGGCGTGTCCATCAACGGGCAGCACGTCAAGCTCCAGGGCGTCGACCTGCACAACGACCAGGGCGCGCTCGGCTCGGTGAACAACTACGACGCGCTCTGGCGCCAGATGAGCATCCTCAAGAGCATGGGCGTCAACGCGTTCCGGACGTCCCACAACCCGCCGTCGCCGGAGATGATCGACGTCTGCCAGCGGCTCGGAATCGTGATGATGGTCGAGGCGTTCGACGCCTGGAACGTCGGGAAGACGTCGAAGGACTACCACCTCTACTTCGACCAGTGGGGCGACTACGACATCAAGGAGATGGTCGACGAGGCCAAGAACTCGCCGGCCGTGATGATGTGGTCGATCGGCAACGAGATCCCGAACTGGACCACGAGCAACCCGTCGCCGGTGCCGATCGAGCAGCGGCTGATCGCGGACATCAAGTCGATCGACACCACGCGGCCGGTGGTCGCCGGCTCCGACCGCTACCGCAGCCTGCCGCGCGCCGGCAGCGTGGCCGACCAGATGGTCTCCAAGCTCGACGGCCTCGGCCTGAACTACAACCCCGCCAAGGTGGTGGACCAGCTGCACGCGATGTACCCGGACAAGTTCTTCTTCGAGTCCGAGTCCTCGTCGGAGACCTCCACCCGCGGCTACTACCAGGATCCCGATCAGGTGAACACCGGGCCCAACTACACGCCCGGCAAGCACGAGGTCTCCTCGTATGACAACAACCTGGCGTCGTGGACGATGAGCGACGAGTACGGGCTCAAGAAGGACCGCGACCGCCAGTACTTCGCCGGCCAGTTCATCTGGTCGGGGTTCGACTACCTCGGCGAGCCGACGCCGTACAGCGTGTTCCCGGTGAAGGCGTCGTTCTTCGGCACGATCGACACCGCCGGCTTCCCGAAGGACGCCTATTACCTGTTCCAGTCGCAGTGGACGTCGAAGCCCATGGTCCACCTGCTGCCGATGAACTGGACCGACTACAAGCCGGGCCAGAACGTGCAGGTGTGGACGTACTCCAACGCGCCCACCGTGGAGCTGTTCCTCAACGGCCGGTCGCTGGGCGCGAAGTCGTTCGACGCCAAGACGTCCACCGAGGGCGTCAAGTACCTCGAGACGACCGAGTGCAGCAATGACGACAAGCAGTTCACCACCGGCACGTGCCCGGGCAGCTACCAGAGCCCGAACGGCAGCTCGGGCAAGCTGCACCTGACCTGGAACGTGCCGTTCGCGCCGGGTCAGCTGGTGGCGGTCGCGCGGGACGCGGACGGCAACCAGGTCGCGCGCGACGAGGTCGACACGGCGGGCGAGCCGTACACGCTCAAGCTGATCCCCGACAAGACCGTGCTGCGCGACGACGGCAAGGCGCTGTCCTACATCGAGACCCAGGTGGTCGACAAGGACGGCGTGATGGTGCCGGACGCCGGCAACACCGTGAAGTTCACCGTCGGCGGCGCGGGCACGTTCGCCGGCGCCGACAACGGCAAGCAGGACGACGCGGAGCCCTATCACCTCCCGACGCACGACGCGTTCAACGGCAAGGTGCTGGGAATCGTCCAGTCCAAGACGACCATCGGGCCGATCCGGGTGACCGCGTCGGCCGACGGCCTGGTGCCGGCGAGCACGACGCTCTACTCCAGCGACGAGCAGGGCGACGCGCTGGTGGCCGTGCGGCCGGTGGAGCGCCGGGTGGAGGTCGGCCACGCGCCCGACCTGCCGGCGACCGTCACCGCGGTGCACGCGGATGACAGCACGGAGACGCTGCCGGTCACCTGGAGCTCGCTCCCCGCCGCGGCGCTCACGCGGACCGGCGTCTACACGGTCGACGGCGTCGTCCAGGGCACGCAGGCCCCGGCCACGGCGACCGTGACCGTCTACCGCCACGCGAGCATCCAGAGCTACTCCACCGCGGTGGAGGTGGGCGCAGCGCCGTTGGAGCCCTCGCGCGTGCGGCTGATCGACAACGACGGCGTGTCGACCCTGGTCCCGGTGACCTGGGACGCGGTCGACCCGGCGTCCTACGCCGCGCCCGGGCAGTTCTCGGTGCACGGCAGCGTGCCGGGGACGTCGCTGCGGGCGCTGGCCACGGTGCGGGTGACGAACGACGTCACGCCGAACCAGAACCTCGCCCCGCTGGGCAGCGCGGACGCCAGCTTCACCGGCTGGACGAACGCGAACAACCCGCCGCCCACGATCCTGCCGGCCACGATGCTCGACGGCAACACGACGTCGGGCGGCTGGACGAACCGCTACGTGGAGCCGCAGACCAACGTCCTGCCGGCCGTCTCGCTCTCGCACGCGAGCGACTGGGTGACCCTGCGCTGGCCGCACCCGCAGCACACCGGCTCGCTCACCGCGTACTTCACGGTGAACGCCAACAGCCAGCTGCCCGCGGCGGTGACCGTGTCCTACTGGACCGGCAGCGACTGGGTGCCCGTGACCAATCAACACGTGACCTGGGCGACGGCGTCCAACGCGCCGTCGACCATCGCGTTCGACCCGGTGTCGACCACCCGGCTCAAGCTCGACCTCGCGAGCGCCGCGCCCCGCGACCCGACCGCCGGCAACGTGACGATCGCCGAGCTGCAGGCCCCCGGCGACGTGGTGGCGCTGAACTCGACGGCCGCGCTGAGCGACC
>JAICUS010000637.1 GCA_025935735.1 Solirubrobacteraceae bacterium
ACCCCCCTCGGGCCGCCCGCGGGAAATCCGGCGGCGGCGGGCCTCGTACCCGGCCGGCCGCCGCCGTCCCCTCTCCGGGGTAGCCGGGCCGCGCGGGCTCAACTCGGCTCGGCGGCTGTCGATCAACGCGGGTATGTCCCGTCCCCGGCTGCCGCGTGCCCGTTTCGGCTTCGGCCTGCGCCTGACCGTGACGCTGCTCGCCGCGCTGGCCACTGCCGCCGCGGTCGCGTACCCGCTGCTCAGCCACGCGCTCGAGCAGCGCCTGCTGCGGGCGGACTGGCAGACCACGCGCGCCCTGGCCATGGCGGTCCGGGCGGAGGCCGGCGGCGACCCTCGGCGCGCCGCCGTCGCCGAGGAGCTCGACGAGGCGCTCGCGGTCATCGCCGCGCGCCCCGGCACGCACGAGGCGAAGCTCGTCGGGCCCGGCTTCCGCGTCGTGGCCAGCGCGGATCCGGCGGACGTCGGCGCGCGCGACTACGACGCGAGCCTCGGCCGGGCGATCGAGCAGGGCCGCGCCTACTACGGCCGCGAGTCCGACCCCGAGGCGGACGCGAACGACTTCGAGTACATCGTCCCGCTGCGGATCGGCCGCGCCCGCTACGCCTTCGAGATCACCCGCGACGACGCGTTCCTGAACGCGCAGCTGTCCGCCGTCCGCGCCGGCATCCTGGTGGCCGGCGTGCTCGGCCTGCTGGCCGCCCTCATCGCGTTCTGGCCGCTCGGCGGTCGCCGGCTGCTGCGGATGCACCGCCTGGCGGTGCAGCGCGCGACGCTCGACGGGCTGACGCAGCTCGGCAACCACCGGGCGTTCCAGGACGAGCTCTCCCACGCGGCGGCGCGCGCCGGCCGCCACGGCGAGGCGCTGTCGCTGCTGTTGTTCGACCTCGACGACTTCAAGCAGGCCAACGACCGGCACGGGCACCGCCACGGCGACGAGCTGCTGCGCCGCGTCGCCGAGGTGCTGCGCGGCGGCCGCCAGAGCGACCGCGCGTTCCGGATCGGCGGCGACGAGTTCGCCCTGCTGCTCGCGGGCGCCGACGAGCCGCGAGCCCTGGCCGCCGCGGGGCGGCTGGTGGCCACGCTGCGCGACCGCCAGGTGACGGTCAGCATCGGCGCCGCCCAGCTGCGGGCGGGCGACGACGCCGAGGTCCTGCGCCAGCAGGCCGACAGCGCCCTCTACGAGGCCAAGCGCCGCGGCGGCGAGATGGCGGTCGGGTTCGCCGAGATCGCGCAGGACGTCGCGCTGGTCACCCGCGAGCGCGCGCAGGCGCTGCGCGACGCCATCGCCGAGGGCGCGGTGAGCACCGTGTTCCAGCCGATCTGGCGGCTCGAGGGCGACCAGGACCTGCTGGCGGTCGAGGCGCTCGCCCGCCTCGATCCGCGGTTCGGCTTCGCCAGCCCCGCCGACGCGTTCGACGTGGCCGAGCAGATCGGCCGCGTCCACGACCTCGACGTGCTGTGCGTCACCCGTGCGCTCGCGCGCGCGGACCAGCTTCCCCCGGACGCCCTGCTGTTCATCAACCTCGCGCCGCAGACGCTCGACCGCGACGCGGCCGGGGACGACTGGCTGCGCACGGCGATCGAGCACAGCGGGCTCGATCCCCATCGGGTCGTGATCGAGGTGACCGAGCGCCTCGGCGGCCGCACCGCCGCGGTGGTCAAGGCGCTCGAGCGGCTGCGCGGGCTCGGCGTCGGCGTGGCCCTCGACGACGTCGGCACCGGCAACTCGGGGCTGGAGCTGCTGCGCACGCTCGGCGCCGACTACGTCAAGATCGACCGCTCGATCGTGGCCAACGCGGGCCACGACAGCGCCGCCCGCGCGGTCCTCTTGGCGATCGCCGCCTTCGCCTCGCAGACCGGCGCCACGGTGATCGCGGAGGGGATCGAGGACGACGGCGTGCTGGCGCTCGTGCGCCGCATCGACGAGCTCATCGACGCGGCCGGGCCGCGCATCCACGCCGGCCAGGGCTTCGGCCTCGGGCGCCCGGCGGCGGAGATGCCCGCCGGCCGCCTCGCCGTGCCCGCGGCCTAGCGGCGGCGGCGGTACACGCGGGCCTCCCACGCCTCGAAGCGACGCGGCCCGGGCGCGCGGTTGGCCAGGACGAGCTCGGCGTCCGCCCAGCCGGACAGGTCCACCTCCGCGGGCTCGCCCGACAGGTTCGCCGCCACCAGCAGCTCGACATCCTCGAGCCGGCGCGTGTACGCGTAAACCCGCGGGTCGTCGGGCCAGAGCATCGTGAAGTCGCCGACCGCCACCGCCGGCTCGGAGTGGCGCAGCTCGATCAGCCGCCGATAGTGGTGGAAGACCGAGTCGGGGTCGGCCCGCGCCGCCTGCGCGTTGATCTCGGCGTAGTTGGGGTTCACCCCCAGCCACGGCGTGCCCGCGGTGAACCCGGCGTGCTCGCTCGCGTCCCACTGCATCGGCGTCCGGGCGTTGTCCCGGCTCGCCACGCGCAGGTTGGCCAGCACGTCCGCCGGGTCGGCGCCCGCGGCCACCGCCTCGCGATAGTGATTGAGCGACTCGATGTCGCGGAAGTCGTCCAGCGAGGCGAACGGCGCGTTGGTCATCCCGAGCTCCTCGCCCTGGTAGACGTACGGCGTCCCGCGGTGCAGGTGCAGCACCGTGGCCAGCGCCTTGGCCGAGCGCACCCGCAGGGAGCCGTCGTCGCCGAACCGCGACACCGCTCGGGGCTGGTCGTGGTTGTTCCAGTACAGGCTGTTCCAGCCGACGTCGGCCAGCCCGGCCTGCCAGCGCCCCAGCGACGCCTTGAGCCTGCGCAGGTCGAGCGGCAGCACGTCCCACTTGCTCGCCCCGCGGTCGACCTGGACGTGCTCGAACTGGAACACCATGTCGACCTCGGCGCGCGCCGGGTCGGTGAAGCGGCGCGCCTGCTCGACGGTCACGCCCGGCATCTCGCCCACGGTGAGCAGCCCGTCGCGGCCGGCGAACACCTCGCGGTGCATCTCCTGCAGGAACTCGTGGAGCCGCGGGCCGTACGTGTAGTGCTCGATGCCCACTGCGTCGGGCAGCCCCGGGGCCTTGGAGATCATGTTGATCACGTCCATGCGGAAGCCGTCGATCCCGCGGTCGAGCCACCAGCGCATCATCTCGTGGATCGCCGCCCGCACCTCCGAGTTCTCCCAGTTGAGGTCGGGATGATTGCGGCTGAACAGGTGCAGGTAGAACTCGCCCCGTTGCGCGTCGTACTCCCAGGCCGAGCCGGAGAAGAACGAGCGCCAGTGGTTGGGCTCGG
>JAICUS010000125.1 GCA_025935735.1 Solirubrobacteraceae bacterium
CCGACGACCTCGTCTTCAACCGCCGCGAGGACGCGCTGGAGCGCTTCATCGCCCACTTCGAGGCCAAGGGCCCCGAGGCGGAGGCCGAGAGCGCCGACCCGACCGCGGGGATGGAGCCCGAGGAGGCCCTGCACTGGCACATCCTGCGCCGCAAGAAGGAGGGCGTGGAGGCGCAGATCGACGCGTCCGTGGAGAAGATCGGCGCCGTCCCGACGCTCAACGACGTGCTGCTGCCCGCCATGAAGGAGGTGGGCGACAAGTTCGGGGCCGGCGAGCTGATCCTTCCGTTCGTGCTCCAGAGCGCCGAGGTGATGAAGCGCGCGGTCGCGCGGCTGGAGAACTACCTGGACAAGCTCGAGGGCTACACCAAGGGCACGGTCGTGCTCGCGACCGTGTTCGGCGACGTGCACGACATCGGCAAGTCGCTGGTGAACACGATCCTCACCAACAACGGCTACAGCGTCGTCGACCTGGGCAAGCAGGTGCCGATCCAGACGATCCTCGACGCGGCCCAGGAGCACGACGCCACCGCGATCGGCCTGTCCGCGCTGCTCGTCTCCACCTCCAAGCAGATGCCGCTCGCCGTCCAGGAGCTGCAGGCGCAGGGGCTGCGCTACCCCGTGCTGCTCGGCGGCGCGGCCATCAACCGCAAGTTCGGCTGGCGCGCGCTCTACCCCGGCCAGGACGACACGGTCTACGAGCCCGGCGTCTTCTACTGCAAGGACGCGTTCGAGGGCCTGGCCGTGATGGACCAGCTGGTCGAGCCCGACAAGCGCGAGGCGCTCGTCGAGGAGGTGCGCGCCGCCGCCGCCGACCTGCGCGCCAACCCTGACGTCGAGGAGGTGCTCGACTACTCCGACGACTCGGTCCGCTCGGCCGTGCGCACCGACGTCCCGGTGCCCGAGCCGCCGTTCTGGGGCGTGCGCGAGATCGAGGTCGACCGCGAGGAGCTCTACACGCACCTCGACACCCACGTGCTGTTCAAGCTGCACTGGGGCGGCAAGGGCGTGAAGGGCGAGGAGTGGCGGCGCCTGCTGGCCGAGGACTTCCAGCCGCGGCTGGAGCGCATGTGGCGCGAGGCCAGAAACTGGCTTCACCCGCGCGCGCTTCTCGGGTTCTATCCCTGCTACTCCGAGGGCAACCAGATCGTCGTGCTCGACCCGGAGGACCGCGCGACGGAGCTCGACCGCTTCACCTGCCCGCGCCAGGCCAAGGGCGACCGGCTGTGCCTGGCCGACTTCTTCCGCCCCAAGGGCACGGAGCTGGACGTGGTCGCGCTGCAGGCCGTGACCGTCGGCTCCGAGGTCACCGAGCTGATGGCACAGCTCGAGCGCGACGGCGAGTTCGCCGAGCAGCTGTTCACCCACGGCCTGGGCGTGCAGACCGCCGAGGGCCTGGCCGAGTGGCTGCACTGGCGCGTGCGCAACGACCTGGGGATCGGCGTCCGCCAGGGCCGGCGCTACTCCTGGGGCTACCCCGCCGTGCCCGAGCAGTCCGAGCACGAGAAGGTCGAGCGGCTCCTGGGCATCGACCGGATCGGCATGCGGATCTCCGACGGCTACGCGCCGATCCCGGAGCAGTCCACGCTCGCGCTCGTCTGCCACCACCCGCAGGCCGGCTACTTCGGCATGCGCAACGGCCGGCTGCTGCCCGAGGGCTCGCCGGACGACGTCATCCGCGGCACCGCACGCGACCCGTCGCGCTTCGACGCCGCCGCGGTCGCGCCGTGAAGGCGCTGGCCATCGACGGCGGCGGCATCCGCGGGCTGATCCCTGCGCTGGTGCTCGCCGAGATCGAGCGCCGCACCGGCCGGCGCATGGCCACGATGGTCGACGTGATCGCCGGCACCTCGACCGGCGCGATCATCGCCTGCGCGCTCGCCCGCCCGAACCCGATGGCCGCCGACCGGATCGCCGAGGTCTACACGGTCGACGGGCCGAAGATCTTCGACCGCTCGCTGGTCAAGACGGTCACCTCGGCCGACGGCTTCCTCGACGAGCTCTACGACGACGCGCCGCTCGTCGCCTCGCTGCGCACCCACCTCGGCGACGGCCGGCTGGCCGACGCGACGACGAAGCTGCTGGTCACCGCCTACGACCTGCAGGCCCGCGCGGAGCTGCTGCTGGGAGGCGATGTCAGCCTGGTCGACGCCGCCCACGCCTCCTCGGCCGCGCCGACGTACTTCGAGCCCGTGCGCCTCGGCAATCGCACGCTGATCGACGGCGGCGTGGGCGCGATCAACCCGTCGCTGTACGCCTACGCCGAGGCGGGCGGCAAGCCGACGCTGCTGCTCTCGCTCGGCACCGGCTCCCAGACGAAGCCGCTGCCCTACGACGAGGTCAAGGATTGGGGCAAGCTCGAGTGGGCCGAGCCGATCCTCGACGTGGTCTTCGACGCCTCCGCGGATGCCGTCGACAGCCAGCTCGACCGGCTCATCGACGGCGCCTACATCCGCCTGCAGACCCAGCTGACCGAGGCCAGCGGCGACCTCGACGACGCGAGCGCCGACAATCTGGCGGCGCTGCGCCGCGAGGCGGAGCGGCTCATCGCCAACCAGAGCGCGGCCATCGACCGCGCCTGCGCGCTGCTGACCGCCTAGGCTTCGGCTTCCGCTGCCCGGGCGGGCGGCATCGAGAGCGACACCGGCGAGCTGTGCATCGCGCGCAGCCGCACCTCGCGCCAGGAGAGGCCCTCCTTGACCAGCGCCGGCGCGCCCATGACCACCGCGGTGGCCACCTCGACGGCCTGGAGGATGATCCCGTACCCCAGCGCCTGCGCGGGCGCGATGCCGTAGGCGCCGACCAGCACGGCCATGCAGGCGGCCTGGAAGACGCCGAGGTTGGAGGGCGTGACCGGCAGCACGGCGGTGACGTTGACGGCGAACAGGATCGCCGCCGCGGCGCCGAGGTCGGCCCGGGAGTCCAGCCCGAGGGCGACGAGCAGCACGTAGCAGGCGATCCACTGCGCGGCCCAGGCGGCCATCTGCATGCCGACCGCCACCGCGCCCTCGCGCGGGCGCGCGAACACGGTCAGGCCCGAGCGCAGCCGGGCCAGCGCGCCCCGGCCCTGGGCCAGCCAGCGCGAGCGCGAGGCGGCGCCGCCGCGCAGCAGCGCCGGGGCGACGAGCACCACGCAGAGCAGCCCGATCGGCGCCAGCGCGTACCAGAGCAGCGCCTGCTGACGGCCGGCGAACAGGCCGATCGTGGTGAACATCACCGCGCCGAGGATCACCAGCGCGACGACGTTGAGCAGCGTCTGAGAGACGAGCGTGCCGATCACGACCGGCAGCCGGTCGCGTGGGCGGCCGAGCCGGCGGGCCACCACCAGCGCGCGCGAGGGCTCGCCCAGCCGGGCGGGCAGCGTGGCGGACATCAGCACGCCGATCGTCGTGCCCTGCACGGCGTCGACGATCCGCGGCCGCGCGTCCGGCATCGCCGCCTTGAGGATCGCGTGCCAGGACACCGCGCGCAGCAGCATCGAGGCGCACATCAGCGCCAGCCCGACGACCACCCAGGCGGGGCTGGAGCGCACCAGCGCGTCGCCGATCCGCCCGAGGCCGATGTGCTCGACCGCCAGGTAGGCGCCCACGCCGGTGGCCAGCGCCGCGCCGGGGAGCACGCCGCGGCGGGCCACCCTGAGCCCCCTGCGCCCGCGCGTGCCGGGGAGCGGGTCCAGCGACGGCAGCCGGCGCGCGGGGGCGCGGCCCTGCGGGTCGGCGGGCAGCGCGCCGACGCGCACCGCCGCGCGGCGGGGCGCGCTGCGCGGCTCCGGCGCCGCCACCGCGTCCTCATAGGCCTCGACGACCTGCTCGGCCACCCGCGGCCAGGCGAACCGCTCGGCGGCGGCGCCGGCGCTCGCGGCCAGTTGCGCGGTGCGCGCCGGGTCGAGCGCCAGGTCGCGCAGCGCCTCGGCCAGCCGGGTGGCGTCGCCGCGCGGGACGAGCACGCCGTCGACGCCGTCGGTCACCACGTCGCGATAGCCGGCGATGTCGGAGGCCACGACCGGCGTGCCGGCGGCGAACGCCTCCGTCAGCACCATCCCGAACGACTCGCCGCCCAGCGACGGGGCGCACAGCACGTCCGCGCCGCGCAGCCGCGCCTCCTTGACCGCGTCATCGACCCGGCCGAGCGCGGTGACGCCCTCGCTCTCCACCAGCAGCGGCGCCAGCTCGCCGGCGGTGACGCCGATCACGGTCAGCTCCGCGGGCACGTGCGCGCGCAGGGCCTCGAAGGCGCGCAGCAGCAGCGGCAGCCCCTTGCGCTCCACCGCCTGGCCGACGAAGAGGATCCGCAGCGGCTCGCCGTGCGCGCGCCGGCGGGGCGCCGGCACGCCCTCGGGCGGCAGCGTCACGCCGTTGGGCACGATCCGGTAGTGCCCGCCGTAGAAGCGCCGGCCCGTCCAGGCAGCGGCCTCTGAGACGGCGATCCGCACGTGCAGGCGGTTGAGCTTGCGGCGGGCGCCGAGGGCCGCCGCCGCGGCGTGCGCCAGCCGGGCCTCCGAGTAGCAGTGGAACGTCCCCACAAGTGGCGCGTCGCAACTCGTCAGCGTGTCCCAGCCGGCGACCGGCGCGACCGGCTCGTGCAGGTGGACGACGTCGAACGCGCCGGCTTTGAGCTCGCGCCGCAGTGTGGAGACCGCGCCGGGATAGGTCGAGAGGTTGGACACCGCGCCGTTGGACGGCCAGCCGAACGTGCGGCTGACCGGGATGAGCCACTCGGGCGCCTCGCGCGCCTGCGGGCGCGCGCCGCGGTGCAGCAGCGTGTTGCGCCGGCTGTCGGTGTCAAACGGCGCGAGCACCCGCACGTCGTGGCCCGAGCGCAGCAGCTCGCCCGCCAGCGCCTCGATGTGGCGCGTCACGCCGCCGGGATACGTCCACGAGTACGGGGAGACGAGGGCGACCCGCATACCGGAAGCCTATGTATTCGCGCCGACGTGCTGGGTACGGCTAACCGCTCTTCACCTATGCTGGTGAGCCCGAGATGCCCGAGCGCCAGTTCGTCAAATACACCTTCCTGAAGGTCGCCCCCGAGTGGCGGCGCCTTGACCGGGACGAGCGCGCGCGGCACAAGCGCGAGGTGATCGCGGCGTGCGAGGACTTCGCCTCCGAGCGCCTGCTGCGGGCGTTCTCGCTGGTGGGCACGCGCGGCGACGCCGACCTGCTGCTGCTCAGCCAGGCGGCGAATCTCGAGCGCATCCACGAGTTCCACGTCGTGCTCGCCCAGAGCGGGCTGATGGCCTGGTGCGAGATCCCGTACAGCTTCCTGGCCATGACGAAGCCGTCGGAGTACTCGGACGAGTCGCGGCTGGAGGTCCGCCCGCAGCACTCCAAGTACCTGTTCGTCTACCCCTTCGTGAAGACCCGGGAGTGGTACGCGCTGGACCCGAAGGAGCGCTGGCGGATCATGCAGGATCACATCCGCATGGGCCGCGAGTACCCGAGCATCGACCTCAACACGAGCTACTCGTTCGGGCTGGACGACCAGGAGTTCGTCGTGGCCTTCGAGGGCGACGAGCCGGCCGTGTTCCTCGACCTCGTGCAGCGGCTGCGCACCACCGAGTCGTCGTCCTACACGCTGCGCGACACGCCGACGTTCACCTGCCTGGCCATGTCGGTCGAGCGGGCGCTGAACGCGCTGGACGGCGCCGCGGTGCCCGTCGAGGCCTGAGGGTCCGCTGAACTTTCCGGTCGATCCGCCGATGACCGGGGCGATGACCCCCGCCACGACCACTCCCGCGCGCCACCGGCTGGTCACGCGCTCCGACTTCGACGGCCTCGTCTGCGCCGCGCTGCTCAAGCACCTCGGGATCCTCGACGACATCCTGTTCGTCCACCCGAAGGACGTGCAGGACGGCCAGGTCGAGCTCGGGCCCAACGACGTCACGACGAACCTGCCGTATCACCCGGACGTCGCGATCTCGTTCGACCACCATCACTCCGAGACGCTGCGCGTGGGCGAGGCCAAGCCCAACCACGTGATCGTCCCCGGCGCCGAGTCGGCCGCCCGCGTGGTCTACGAGTACTACGGCGGGGCCGACGCGTTCCCGGGCATCGAGGAGCTGATGGGCGCGGTCGACAAGGGCGACGCGGCGCAGTTCTCGCTCGAGGAGATCCTGCATCCGACCGGCTGGGTGCTGCTCAACTTCCTCATGGACCCGCGCACCGGCCTCGGCCGCTTCCGCGAGTTCCGGATCTCCAACTACCAGCTGATGATGCAGCTGATCGACGTCTGCACGGCGATGTCGATCGAGGAGATCCTGGAGACCCCGGACGTCGCCGAGCGCGTGGAGCTCTACTTCGCGCACGCCGCGGCGGCCGAGGAGCAGATCCGCCGCTGCTCCCGCGTGCACGGCAACCTCGTGGTGCTCGACCTGCGCGACGAGGAGGTCATCCACCCCACGAACCGCTTCACGCTGTACGCGCTGTTCCCCCAGTGCAACGTCTCGATCCACGCGCTCTGGGGGCTGCGGCAGCAGAACACCGTCTTCGCCACCGGCAAGTCGATCCTCGACCGCGGGTCGCGGACCAACGTCGGCGAGCTGATGCTCTGGAACGGCGGCGGCGGCCACGAGGCGGCGGGCACCTGCCAGGTCGCCAACGAGGACGCCCAGCGCGTGCTCGGCGAGCTGATCGCGCGCATCAACGCCGACGGCTGAAACCTAAAGGGGTCTGACCCCCTTTAGGCTGCGGCGCCGTGTGAACGCCGCTGACGCCCATCTGAGCCGCGATCCGGTCCTCAGGCGACTGATCGATCAGGGCGGCCCGCTGCCGGAGGGGCCGCAGTCGGCCGGCCGGCCCGCCGACCTCTATGGCGCGCTGCTGCGCTCGATCACCGGCCAGCAGCTGTCCGTGAAGGCGGCGCGGGCGATCTACGGGCGGCTGACCGAGCGCTTCGGCGGCCGCACGCCGACGCCGGAGGAGCTGCTGGCCGACGACCCGGACGCGCTGCGCGCGGCGGCCGGGCTGTCGCGGGCCAAGGTCGCCTCGCTGCGCTCGCTGGCCGAGCACGTGATCGCCGGCGAGCTCGAGCTCGGCCGGCTGGCGGCGCTGCCGGACGCCGAGGTGGCGCGCGAGCTGGTCGCCGTCAAGGGCATCGGCCAGTGGACGGCCGACATGCTCCTCATGTTCACGCTGCACCGCGAGGACGTGCTGGCGGTGGGCGACCAGGGGCTGCGCAACGCGGTCATGCGCGCCTACGGGCTCGACGCGCTGCCGACCCCGGAGGCGTTCACCGAGCTGGCCGAGCCGTGGCGCCCGCACCGCACCCGGGCGTGCCTGTACCTCTGGCGTTCGCTGGAGAACGCGCCGAACGTATGAGCGCCACACCTCATGTCCGTTCCAGGGCGCGGCGACTACCCTAGCCCCGCGATGGCCCGTGTCCGCCTGACCGGATTGCTGCTGCTCGCCGCCGTGGCGCTGGCCGCCTGCGGCAGCGCCGCGAACCGGCCGACGCGCGACCCGTCGCTCAACCTCCCCAGCGACAACGGCATCCGCACGTCGGTCCGCAAGGCGTCCGCCCCGGCCAAGACCGAGTTCCCGTCGCCGGCCGGCAAGACGCTGCAGGAGCTCTCGCAGTCGATGTCCGCCGGCCCGACGCTGGCCATGGCGAGCTCGCAGTTCGACACGGGCCACAACCGGATCGCGTTCGGCGTCATCGGCCAGGACGGCCGCCCGGTCTACGGCCCGACCGCGCTCTACGTCGCCGCCAACCCGGGCGCGCCGGCCGAGGGGCCCTACGTGGCGCCGGCCGACGTGCTGCTCACCGAGGCCCGCTACCGCTCCAAGCAGGCGGCCACCGCGGCCGACCCGTTCGTCGCCGTCTACGGCGCGCTCGGCGTCCCGTTCGCCAAGAGCGGCCGCTACGCCGTGCTCGCCGCCACGCGGCAGTCCAACGGCAAGCTGGCCGGCTCAGGCACGACGATCACGGTCTCCCAGGCCTCGCAGGACCCGATCCCGCGCGTGGGCCAGAAGGCGCCGAAGGTGCACACGGACACGCTGGCCGGCGCCGGCGGCGACGTCCGCAAGATCGACACGCGCGACCCGCCCGACGACATGCACAAGGTCGACTTCGCCGACGTGGTGGGCAAGAAGCCGGTGGCGCTGCTGTTCGCCACCCCGCAGCTCTGCCAGTCGCGGGTCTGCGGGCCGGTGACCGACATCGCCTACCAGATGGAGGCCAAGTACGGGTCCCAGATGGACTTCATCCATCAGGAGGTCTACGTCGACAACACCCCGGCCAAGGGACTGCGCAAGCCGCTGCAGGAGTTCGGGCTGCGCACCGAGCCGTGGCTGTTCGTGGTGAACAAGCAGGGGCGGATCACCGCCCGGCTCGAGGGCTCGATCGGCGTGCGGCAGTTCGAGCAGGCCGTCAAGTCCGGCCTGTGAGGCGCGCGGGCGGGGCGCTCGCCGCGGCGCTGGCCGCGCTGACGCTGTGGGCGCCCGCGCCCGCCTTCGCGCACGGCCTGGCCCAGCGCGAGCAGCTGCCGATCCCCCAGTGGCTGTTCGCCTGGGGCGCGGCCGCGGTGCTCGTCATCTCGTTCTTCGCGCTGGCCATGCTGTGGCCCGAGCCGCGGCTGGAGGGCGAGCGGTTCTGGCGCGCGCTGCCCGGCGGGCGCCTGCTGGCCGGCCCGGTCGTACAGGCGCTGTGCGGCGCGATCGGCGTCGCCCTGCTCGTGGTGACGATCGTGGCCGGCTACGTCGGCCAGGGCGTGGCGCTGGACAACTGGGCGCCGACGTTCATCCTGATCACGTTCTGGGTCGGGCTGGTCTTCGCGTCGATCCTGTTCGGCGACGTCTTCCGCGCGTTCAGCCCGTGGCGGGCGCTCGGGCGCGTGCTGCCGTCGCAGAACAAGCCCTACCCGGAGCGGCTGGGGCGCTGGCCGGCGGCGATCGGGCTGCTCGCCTTCACCTGGATCGAGCTCGTGTCCGGCTACGGCGACCACCCGGCGCGGCTGGTCACCGCGGCGCTCGTCTACACCGCGTGGACGCTGGCCGCGCAGATGCGCTGGGGCGTGGAGACGTGGTCGCGCCGGGGCGAGTCGTTCGCGGTCTACTACAACTTCTTCTCGCGCCTGTCCATATTCGAGACGCGCCGCGCGCTGGGCGTCCGCCGCCCGCTGACCGGGCTGCCGCCGCTGGACCGCCCGCCCGGCACGGTCGCCTTCGTCACCGTGATGATCGGCACGGTGACCTTCGACGGGCTCAGCCAGGGCGAGGCCTGGCGGTCGCTGTCGGCCCACGCCGTCGACGGCCTCGGGCACCTGGGGATCGGCCCGCTGGCCGCGGCGGAGATCGCCTCGACCATCGGCCTGCTGTGCTGCGTCGCGCTGATCGGCGGCTTCTACCGGCTGGGGATCGAGGGGGCGCTCTCGGTCGGGGGCGGGATGACGCGCGACCGGCTCGAGCGCGGCTTCATCCACTCGCTCGTGCCGATCGCCGCGGTCTACGTGGCCGCGCACTACTTCACGTTCCTGATCTTCGAGGGGCAGGCGATCGGCTACCTGGCGAGCGATCCGTTCGGCCAGGGCTGGGACCTGCTGGGCACCGCGGCGGCGGGGATCGACTACGGCCTGTTCCCGCAGAAGGACACCTGGTACGTGCAGGTGGCCTTCGTGGTCGTCGGCCACGTCGCCGCGCTCACGCTCGCCCACGACCGCGCGCTGGTGATGTACAAGGACGCGAAGCTCGCCGTGCGCTCGCAGTACTGGATGCTCGGCGTGATGGTCGGCTTCACCTCGCTCGCGCTCTGGCTGCTCGCCCAAGCCGGCCGCTAGGGGTGCCCGACCGGCGGACGCTCCGCAACGTTCTCCGCCGGTCGGGCGGGCCCCCGAGCGGTCTCAACAGGCGTCGGCGGGTGGCGGGGCGGTCGGCTCGCGCGCGCCGCCCCACGCCGTCCACTCGGCCAGCGCCGGCGTGGACCGCGAGAGGTCCTCATTGACCAGCCCGCTCGGGAACGCCGGGTCAGAGCGGATCTCGTACTGGAAGGCCGTGGTCACCGCCGGGTCGCGCCACCAGCGCACGAGCCGGCGGTGCAGCGCTTCGCAGCCGGCGTGGGGGTCGGCGATCCGCCGGGCCGCGGACAGCTTCTTCGACGTCGGCCCGACGCCCGTCTCGGTGATCCAGATCGTGAACGGCCGCCCGCAGCCGCGGGCCTTCAGCGCCTTCTCGGCCGCCGGCGCCGGATCGGGGCCGCCGATGTAGCCGTGCTGGCTCCACACGGTCGAGGCGCAGACGACGTCGCGCGGCAGCCCGGCGATGAATGACTGCACCGAGGTCAGATAGCCGGTGTCGCGCAGGATCCCCGCGGTCTCGCCGAGCACGATCTGCTGGTCGCCCGGCGCCTCGTCCAGCGCCTGCTGCAGCGTGCGCACGATGCCGGCGTAGGCCCCCGGGGCGAGGCTGGGCGAGGACGCGTCGCAGCGGTTGCGCTGCGGGCTGAGGAACTGCGGCAGGTTCGGCTCGTTCCACGCGCTCCAGAAGCGCAGGGTCGCGCCCGCCTGCCCGGCGACCGCGAGGATGCCGTTGACCAGCTGCGCGTAGGCGGCGAGGCCGGCGGCGGTCGGCACCTGCGCGCCCGTGCCGGTTCCCGGCTTCTCGCAGCCGCTCGGCGCCGACGCGGCCCAGGCCGGCGCGTTGAGGATGACCACCACCGCCTGCCAGCCGCCCTCGCGCTGGCGCGAGGCAAGTGCCTGCAGCTGCTCGGTCAGGCCGCTGTAGGGCAGGCACGGCGCGATGGTGCGCGCGCAGCCGCCGTTGTACTGCGCGAGGTCGGCGGGCACGCCGGCGGACGGCTGGATCGCCGCCCAGTCGATCAGGAGCCGGTAGAACGCCGGCCGGATCGCGCCCACCGCCGCCCGCCAGCGCGACCACGGCGGCTGCAGCGTGCGGTTCGCCGGGCTGGCGATCAGGCTCGGGTTGGCCTCGGTGATCCCGACGGCGAGCCCCTTGCCGGCCGCCGGCAGCGGGGGCGGCGGCGGCGTGGGGGTGGGCGTGGCGGTGGCGGTCGGCCGCGGCGTCGGCTTGGGGGCGGGCGCAGGTCCGCCGCGCTGGCTGACGACGACCGCTACCACGACAGCAGTGACGAGCACGGCCGCGCCGATCGCGGCGAGCCGGCGCATCACATCGCGTAAGGTCGGATGATCGGGGCGGGGTGGAGGGGCTGCCCCGCCTTACCCCTTATACCGCGGAGACCTCTTCCTCCTCCGCGACGCGGAAGGAGGAGCCGCAGCCGCAGGCCGCGATGACATTGGGGTTGTCGACCTTGAAGCCGGCGCCCTGCAGGCCCTCGACGTAGTCGACGACGGCGCCGCGCACGTACGGAAGGCTTGGGCCGTCGACCAGGATGCGCAGGCCGTGGTCCTCGAAGACCGTGTCGCCGGAGCGCTCGCTGTCGAACGCCAGCGCGTATTGGAAGCCCGAGCAGCCGCCGCCGCGCACGCCGACGCGCAGCCCCGACGTCTGGACGTCCGCGCTCTGGGACGCGAGGAACTCCTGGACCTTCTGTGCGCCCTTTTCGGTGAAGGTGATCACGTGTGCGAACTCCCGGGTGGTCTCCCTGCCAATGCTTCCCAAAGTGTAGCGACCGCTAGGCTGTCAGTGGCGATGCCGTCCACCGACGATCTCAAGCAGCGCATCGAGGAAGCGATCCCCGGCGCGCAGGCCGACGTGACCGATCTCACGGGCACCGGCGACCACTTCCGCGCCACCGTGGTCGCCCCCGAGTTCGCCGAGCTGAGCCGCATCGAGCAGCACCGCCGTGTGTACGCGGTGTTCGGGGCCGACATCGGCGGCCCCATCCATGCCCTGTCCCTCGTCACGAAGGCGGACCAGACACCGTGAGCAACCCCATCCGCGACGAGATCCAGAACGCGATCGACTCGCATGACGTCATCCTCTTCATGAAGGGCGTGCCGGAGCGGCCGATGTGCGGCTTCTCGGCTCGCACCGTGGCGGCGCTCGACTCGCTCGGCGCCTCCTACGCGGCAGTCGACATCCTGCCCGACCCGCGCATCCGCCAGGAGCTGTCGGCCATCTCGCAGTGGCCGACGATCCCCCAGCTGTTCGTCAAGGGCGAGCTGGTGGGCGGCTGCGACATCGTCACGGAGATGTACGAGTCCGGCGAGCTCGCCTCGACCCTCGGCCTCTCCGCCCCCGCCGACGCGCCCGACGAGGCGCCCGCGGCGGCCGAGCCGGGTGCCCCGCCACTCCAGATCCACAACAACCTCGCGTCCTAGCACCGCACTGCTCG
>JAICUS010000634.1 GCA_025935735.1 Solirubrobacteraceae bacterium
CCGCTCGTCGAGCTCAAGCGGCTCTCCCCCAAGCCCGGCGTGCGCATCTGGGCCAAGCTGGAGTCCCACAACCCGACCGGCTCGGTCAAGGACCGCGTCGCCCGGGCGCTGATCGAGGACGCCGAGGAGAAGGGCGCGATCCGGCCGGGGCAGACGATCCTGGAGCCCACGTCGGGCAACACCGGGATCTCGCTGGCGATGATCTGCTCGCGCAAGGGCTACCGGCTGAAGGTCGTCATGCCCGACAACGTCACGCCCGAGCGCACGCAGCTGCTGCGGATGTACGGCGCCGAGATCGTCTACTCGCCGGGGGCCAAGGGGTCCAACGGCGCGGTGGAGATGGCGCTGCGGATGGCCGAGGCCGACGCGTCGTACTACATGCCCTACCAGTACGGCAACGCGGCCAACCCGCTCGCGCACTACAACGGCACCGCGCCCGAGATCCTCGAGGAGCTCGACGAGATCTCGGCGTTCGTGGCCGGGCTGGGCACCGGCGGGACGCTGATGGGGACCGGCCGGCGGCTGCGCGAGGAGCTGGGCGACAGCGTGAAGATCGTCGCCGCCGAGCCGATGCAGGGCGAGCCGGTGCAGGGCCTGCGCTCGCTCGACGACGGCTTCATCCCGCCGATCATCGACCTCTCGATCCTCGACCGGAAGATCTTCGTCACCAACCACGACGCGATCGTCTGGACCCGCAGGCTGCTCGACGAGGAGGGCATCTTCGCCGGCGTCTCCTCGGGCGCGATCGCGTCGATCGCCGTGCGCATCGCCCGCGAGCTCGACGAGGGCGACGTGGTGTTCATCGTCTGCGACGACGGCTGGAAGTACCTGTCCTCGGGCATCTACACGCGCCCGGTGGACGAGATCGAGAACCTGGACTCCACCGTCTGGTGGTAAGTCGCCGCGCGCTGCTGGCGGGCGGCTCCGCGGCGCTGCTCGCCGGCTGCGGGGCCAAGAAGGACGCCGGCACCGACCGCGCCGACCTGCTCGCGCTGCAGCTGCAGGCCGCGCAGGTGTCCCTCGCGGCCTACCGGGGCCTGCGGGGCGCGCCGCTCGACGGTCTCCACGCGCGCGCCCGCGCGCGGACGCGCCGGCTCGAGGCCGCGCTGCGGGCGGCGGGCGGGCAGCCGCGGCCCGAGCCCGACGCCGCGCGCTCGTCCAGCGTGGCGCTGGCGCTGTCCGCCGCCTCCGCGGAGCTGCGCGCCCACGTCGCCGCCACCGGCCGGACCGCCGACCGCGCGGTGCGCTCCCTGCTCGCCGAGCTCGTGATCGGCACGGCCCAGGAGGAGGCGCTGCTGGAGCGCGCGCTGGGCCGCGACCCGCTGGCCACCCCGTTCCCGGGGCAGGCGGTGTGACCGCGCTCACCCGCCGGAACGTCGTCGCGGGCGCGCTCGGCGCGGCGCTGGCCGGCGCGGCGCCGGCGTTCGCCGCGCCCGACGAGCGCGCCGACGTCGTCGACCTGTGGCGCCGCGAGGCGTCGGCCGAGCTCGCCTACCGCGCCCAGCGTGGCGTGCTGGCGAACGCCGAGACGCTGCAGGCCCACTGCGGCATGCACGTCTCCGCGCTCTCCACCTCGCTCGGCGCCATGGGCATCGACTTCCCGCCGCACCCGCGCGGCACGGCCGACCTCGATCCCGCCGCCCGGGCGCTGGCCACGGCGTCGCGAGACAATGCCGCGGCGGCGGCGATCGCGCTGGAGCGCCGCCTCGTCGCCGCCTATCAGGCCGCGCTGCCCGCGCCGAAGGAGCTCAAGCTGGCCGTCGCGCTGGCCACGATCCTCGCGTCGCACGCTCAGCACGAGCTCACCCTGCGCGCCGATCATGGAGAGCGCCCGCTTCCGGAACCGCAAGGCGCCGGGTAACGTTTGAGAGCACACCGCCGAAGGGGAATGTCCATGCCGTTCAACAACATCGGGCCGATGGAGCTGATCATCGTGCTCGTCATCGCCCTCATCGTCATCGGTCCCAAGCGCCTGCCCGAGGTCGGCAAGTCGCTCGGGAAGGGGATGCGCGAGTTCAAGGACTCGCTGTCCGGCGACAGCAGCCGCGACGACGACGAGGACGCCGACATCGCGCCACCGCTCCGACAGGCGAAGTAGCCCTGCGCATCTCACGCCCGCTCCTGGACGAGATCGTCGCGCACGCGCGGGCCGAGGCGCCGAACGAATGCTGCGGCATCGTCGCCGCGCGTGACGGCGAGGCGGTGGCCGTCCACCGCGCGCGCAACAAGCTCGCGAGCCCGCTGCGCTACGAGCTGCACCCCAGCGACCTCTACGAGATCCTCGACGGCATCGACGAGGCCGGGCTGGAGCTCGGCGCGATCTACCATTCGCATACCCGCTCCGCCCCCCAGCCCTCGGAGACCGACATCAACCTCGCGCTGTATCCGGATCCGCTCTACGTGATCGTCGGGCTCAAGGACGACGAGCCGGACGTCCGCGCGTGGGTCATCCGCGACGGCCAGGTCTCCCAGGGCGAGCTGCAGGTGGAGGGGTGAGCGCGCCCGCGGGGCCGCTGGTGTGCCCCGCGTGCGACGCCCCGCACCCGGCGAGCGAGCGCTTCTGCGCCGACTGCGGGCTGCCGCTCGTGCACGGGCCGGGCGCCGCCGCGCCGCCGCCCAAGGACACCCGGCTGGCCGAGCGCGCGCGCAAGATCCGCCCGGGCTACGCCGAGGGGCCGCCGGTCCGCGTGGCCGGCGCGCGCCACCAGGCCGAGGCCGAGCTGCTGCAGAACATGCTGCTCGAGGAGGGCATCCCGTCGCTCGTGCGCCGCTCGGGCGGCTTCGACGTCCCGGACTTCCTGGCCTCGGGCTGGCGGGACATCCTCGTGCCGGCCGCGGCGGCGGACGCCGCGCACGAGCTGCTGGGCGACCGCCGCCCGCCGGGCTCCTCGCTGCCCGCCGGCCGCCGGCCGCCGTGGATGCGCGCGCTGGCCGTGACGCTCGCGGTCGTCGTGCTCGTGCTCGCCGCGGCCAGCGTCCTAGTTCCCCTGTACTAGGTCCAGCTCCGTCAGGTCCTCGTCGGTGAGCGTGAGCGACGCGGCCTGCACGTTCTCGCGCAGGTGCGCGACCGAGGAGGTCCCGGGGATGAGCAGGATGTTCGGCGAGCGCTGGAGCAGCCAGGCGAGCGCCACGCCCATCGGCGACGTGTCTTGGAGGGCTGCTACAGCTTCGAGACTACCTGAATGCAGCGGGGTGATGCCTCCGAGCGGGAAGTAGGGAACTTACGCGATGCCATGGGCGTCGAGGTCGTCGATAAGACCTTCG
>JAICUS010000778.1 GCA_025935735.1 Solirubrobacteraceae bacterium
TACCAGCACTTCTCTTCCACCGGTCGCTGAGCGTATGCTGGCGAGCGGGTCAGCCCAGCCGTAACCGCGTTCGCTTCCAGCTCTACTGAGGAGGGGGTTCGAGATGGCAGCCGAGACGACCGTCGCGCCTACCGGAGGGACGGAGGCCGTCCGCCTCCGCAAGGGACAGCTGTCGCTGCCGAATTGCATCGCGCTGTCCGCCGCCTTGATGGCGCCGGTGATCGCGGTGATCCTCAACGCCCCTGCCGCCGCCCCCAATTCGGGCGCCGCACTGCCGCTGTCGTTCCTCGGCGCGTTCATCGCCACCGGGTTCGTGGCCAACTCGGTCATCCAGTTCACGCGCCGGCTGCCGTCGAGCGGCTCGTTCTACACGTTCTGCAGCCACGGCCTGGGCAGCGCCGCCGGCTTCTTCACCGGCTGGATGTACTTCTTCGCCTTCATCATGTTCGCGATCGGCCTGTTCACGGCCAACGGCTCGTTCCTGCACAACTACCTGCAGACCGAGCTGAGCATCGACATCCCGTGGTGGATCCTCGGGCTGGTCCTGATCGGGCTCGTGTTCGGGCTGTCGATCCGCTCGATCAAGGCGTCGGTCCGGGTCGACCTGGCGCTGCTCGGCTTCGAGATGTTCTTCTTCCTGCTGCTGGGGATCATCGCCATCGCCAAGGCGGGCGACGGCAACACGCTGCACTACTTCACGCCGGGCGCGTCCGGCGACGGCATCAAGGGCGTGGCGCTCGGCGGGGTGTTCGGGATCCTCTCGTTCGTCGGCTTCGAGTCGGCCGCCGTACTGGGCGAGGAGACCCGCAACGCCCGCCGGAACATCCCGCGGGCGGTGTTCGGCGCGATGGTCATCATCGGCGTCTTCTACGTGGTGATGATGTACGCGCTGACGGCGGGCTATCACCTCAACGACCCGGCGCAGCTGAAGGCGTTCCTGAACGACCCGACGCCGTTCCCGACGCTGGCCAACCGGTACGCGAGCTGGCTCAAGCAGATCATCGACATCGCCGCCGTGTTCGGGCTGTTCTCCTGCTTCCTCGCCGTCCAGAACGCCACCGTGCGGGTGCTCTACGCGATGGGGCGCGACCGCGTGCTGCCGCCGCAACTCGGTCGCATCCACGACTCCTGGCGCTCGCCGTTCGTCGCGATCATCGCGCTGACGGGGCTGTCGATCGTGGCCGGCCTGCTGCTGTCCGCCTGGCTGGGCAACGGCATCACCGACGTCTACGGCTGGACCGGCTCGCTCGGCACCGTGGCCGTGATCATCGTCTACATCCTGGCCAACGTCGCGCTCATCCGGTTCTTCCGCTCCGACCCCGAGCGCAGCCTGTGGAAGCACGTCATCGCGCCGGCGCTCGGCGTGGTCGCGCTGGCCTATCCGCTCTACTACGTCGCCAAGCCCGGCCAGGCGGGCCACTACAACCTCGTGCCGTACATCGTGCTGATCTGGATCGTGCTCGGGCTCGTCGCCTACTACGTGCTGCGCGCGCGCTCGCCCGAGAAGCTGCAGGCGATGGGCAAGGTCCTGGCCGAGGAGGAGGACGACCTCGGCGAGGCCCACCTGACGTCGGCGCCGGTGTGATGCTGGAGATCGCCGGCAAGCAGGTCTTCACCACGCTGGAGGAGCTGGTCGACCCGGCGCACACGGCGCTGCTGGTCGTCGACATGCAGCGCGACTTCTGCACGGCGGGCGGCGCGTTCGACAAGCTCGGCGTGGACATCTCGATGTATCCGCCGATGGTTCCGCGCCTGAAGCGGCTCGTCGACGGTGCGCGCACGGCCGGTGTGCCGGTCATCTACATCCAGATGACGGTGCTGCCGAACCGGGCGAGCGACTCGCCGGCGCAGATCCGCTTCAACCTGCGGCTGCACCTCGGCAGCGAGGGAGTGGTGGAGCCGCTCGACTACACGCCGGACGGCTCGGAGGGCCAGCAGATCATCCCCGAGCTCGCGCCGCGCGACGGCGACCTGGTGGTCAAGAAGTACCGCTCGAGCGGCTTCTGGGGGACGAACCTCGACATGCTCCTGCGGGCGAACGCGATCAAGACGGTCATCGTGTCCGGCTGCACGACCGAGGGCTGCGTGGAGTCCACCGCCCGCGACGCCATGTTCGGCGACTACTACGTCGTCATCCCCGAGGACTGCGTGGCCTCGGACGACCGGACCCAGCACGACGCGTCGCTGCTGCTGATGCGCCACCGCTTCGACCTCGCGTCGGCGGACGCGATCCGCGGGGTGTGGGCGTGAAGCTGCGCGGCCGGGTGGCGCTGGTCACCGGCGGCGCGCGGGGGATCGGCGGCGCGATCGCCGCGGCGTTCGCCGCCGA
>JAICUS010000141.1 GCA_025935735.1 Solirubrobacteraceae bacterium
GATCCTGGACGCGGCTCGCTCCGAGTTCGCGCAGCGCGGGTTCCCCGGGGCGCGGCTGCAGGACATCGCCGAGCGCGCGGGGCTCACCCACCCGACGCTGCTCTACCACTTCGGCTCCAAGGAGCGGCTGTACGCCGCGGTCATCGAGCAGGCGATGGAGGACTGGGCGGCGGTCACCTCGCTGGCCGTGTCGCAGGCGCCGCCCGGGTTCGAGCGGGTGGCCGCGCTGGTCGACGCCGGGCTGGAGTTCTTCGCCTCCCACCACGAGTTCGTGGTCATCTGGCGGCGCGAGGCGATCGAGGGCGGCGGCCGGCTCGAGCAGGCGATGGTCGAGCACCTGCGGCCGTTCTTCGACCGCGCGGTGGTCTTCCTGCGCCGCGAGGTGGAGGCCGCGCGGCTGCGCGACCACGACCCGATCGAGCTGATGCAGCTCGTCTACGGCGCGGTGATGACCTACTTCTCGGACGCGGGGTTCCGGGCGCGGCTGCTCGACGAGGACCCGTTCTCGGCGGAGGCGCGCGAGCGCTTCCGCAGCGCGCTCACCGCGATGCTGCGGGACGTGCTGGAACCGCGTTGAGCCGGCCGGAGCGGAACGGCTCGCGGTCGACCGCCGCGTCCGCGTAGCCGGCCCGCCTGACCGCGTCGGCGATCTCCGGCTCGACGGCCAGCGCCCGCAGCAGGTCGTCCGCGGCGATCTCCACGCGGCCGAGCGGCCCGTGGTGGCGGACGCGCAGCACCGGGAACCCGAGCGCCTTGACCGCCCGCTCCGCGCGATCGATCTGCGCGAGCGTCTCCGGGTCGACCGCCGTGCCGTAGGGGATGCGGGACGCGAGGCAGGGGCTGGCCGGCTTGCTCGCGCTGGGCAGCTGCAAGTGGTGGGCCAGCGCACGCACCTGCGCCTTCGTCACGCCGAGCTCGAGCAGCGGGTGGCGCACGCCGTGCTCGGCCGCGGCGCGCAGCCCGGGGCGCCAGTCGCCGGCGTCGTCGGCGTTGGCGCCGGAGAGCACCACGCGGTCGTCCGCCAGCTGCGCGAGGGTGTCGTAGAGCTCGGTCTTGCAGAAGTAGCAGCGGTCGCGCCCGTTGGCGCGGTAGCCGGGGCGGGCGAGCTCGTCGGTGGAGACGATCTCGTGCGCGATCCCGATGTGGTCGGCCACCCGCCGCGCGCCGTCGAGCTCGCCGGTGGCCACGGCCGGCGAGACGGCGGTGACCGCGATCGCCCGGTCGCCCAGAGCGCGGTGCGCGACGGCGGCGACGACGCTCGAGTCGACCCCGCCCGAGAACGCGACCACGGCGCCGCCGAGCGACGAGACAGCCGCTTCGAGGGAGGCGAGCAGCTTCACGCGCGCACCTCGTGTGCGGCGGCCAGTGCGCGGGCCCAGACGCTCTTCACGGGCTCGCCGCTGATCCGGGCGGCGCGCTCGCAGTCGGCGTGCTCGGGGGCGAGGTTGACGACGCGGCCGTCGAGCCGGCCGACCTTCACCTGCACGGGCTCGCCGCCGACCTCGACGGTCCAGCTCTCGCGCTCGAGCTCGATCCGGTCGCAGCGCGAGATGCGCACGCCGAGCGTGCTCGTCTGCGTGAGGATCGCCCGCGCCACCGCGCCCTCGTCGTGCGGACGCGCCAGCGCGGACAGGACGAACCCGGGGCGGCCCTTCTTCATCTGCGCCGGCGCGGTCCAGACGTCGAGCGCGCCGGCGGCGAAGCAGGCGTCGGCGGCGTCCGGCGCGAGCTCGGGGATCAGGTCGTCGAGGTTGGCCTCGATCAGCGACACCGGCGCGCTCGCCGCGCGCGCCTCGTGACCGACGATGGCCCGCACGACGTTCGGGAACGCCTCGATCTCCCGCGTCCCCGCGCCGTACCCGCTGCCGGCGAGCATGAGCGGCGGCAGCGGCCCGTAGGACTCGGCGAGGCTCGACACCAGCGCGGCGCCGGTCGGCGTGACGAGCTCGACGTCGGCGTCGACGCCGTAGAGCGGCGCGCCCTCGAGCAGCTTCAGCGTGGCCGGCGCCGGCAACGGCAACCGCCCGTGCTCGGCGCGCACGAACCCGCGGCCGGCGGGCAGCGGCGAGCAGACGACGCGCTCGACGCCGAGGCTCTCCAAGGCGAGCGCCACGCCGCACACCTCGCCCAGCGCGTCGACGGCGCCGACCTCGTGGAAGTGCACCTGCTCGGGCGACGTGTCGTGGATCCGGGCCTCGGCGTGCGCCAGCCGCTCGAACGCCGCCTGCGCGCGCGCCGTCACGCGCTCCGGGAAGCCGGCCGCGCCGATCTGCGCGCGGATCGAAGACCAGTGGCGGTGCGGCTGCGCCTCGGCGCCGCGCACGGTCACCGTCGTGGCCACGATCCCGTGCCGCTCCGCCCTGCCGGTCTCGATCCGCAGCCCGTCGACGCCCAGCCGCTCGAGCCCCGCGACCGTGGCGCCCGCGTCCAGCAGCGCGCCGAGCAGCATGTCGCCGGCCACGCCGCCGATGCAGTCGACGTAGAGGATCACGCCGGACCCGCCGAGCGGCGGGCGATCCGCGCCGCGATCGTCCCCGCGCCGAAGCCGTCGTCGATGTTCACCACGGCGACGCCCGCGGCGCACGACGTGAGCATGGCCAGCAGCGCGCTCACGCCGCCGAACGTCGCCCCGTAGCCCGTGCTCGTCGGCACGCCGATCACCGGCGCGGCCACCAGCCCGCCGATCACCGAGGCCAGCGCGGCGTCCCAGCCGGCCACCACGATCACGCAGTCGGCGGCGCGCAGGTCCTCCAGCGCCGGCTCGAGCCGGTGCAGCCCCGCCACGCCCGCGTCGCGGTGCACGGTCACGGTCGTGCCGAGCAGCTGCGCGCGCACCTGCGCCTCGCGCAGCGGCGCCTCGTCGGACGTGCCGGCGCTGACGATCGCCACCCGGCCGCGCGGCTCGGGCACGTCGCGGGCGATCCAGGCCAGCCGGGCCCGCGCGTCCTCCTCGGCGTCCGGCGCGAGCGAGCGCAGCGCCGCGCGCGCGTCGGCGTCCGCGCGCGTGACCAGCACGCTGCTCGCGCCGCCCGCCAGCAGCGCCCGGGCGATCTCCCGCACCTCGTCCGCGGTCTTGCCCTCGGCCACGACGGCCTCGGGCGCGCCCTGGCGGCGGTCGCGATCGGTGTCCACACGCGCGAAGCCCAGGTCGACGAAGCCGGCGTCCACCCGCTGGAGGGTATCCCCGGGCCGAAGGTCGTACGTGCGGGTGCGGCTGGCCGCCCCTTAAGGAGCGGAGCGCCGCAGCGCGGTCTCGTGCTCGCCCCCTGGGGCGAACTTCGCGCGCGTGGGACTCTCGGTGATGCCATGACGCAACTCCGTGAGCTCGCCCACCGCCGCAACGACGGCCTCGACGTCCGGCTGCTCTGGGACCCGTCCAGCGACACCGTGCGCGTCGCGCTGCAGGACAGCCGCAGCGGCGCGGGCTTCGAGGTGCCGGTGCTGCCGGGCCAGCGGCCGCTGGACGTCTTCCATCACCCGTTCGCCTACGCCGAGGTCCGCGAGGCGGCCTCGCGGCGCCCGCACCTCCGCGCCGCGTAGAGTCCCGCCGCGTGGAACGCGGCACGCTGACCCTCGGCGGCGAAGAGGTCCCTTGTCTCCGGTCGTGCGGATCGCAGGACGGCCCGAGCGTGTCGCTGATCGGCGGCATCCACGGCTGCGAGTACAGCTCGATCGCCGCGGTCACCCGGGTGATGCGCGAGCTCGACGAGGGGGAGCTCAGCGGCTCGCTCACCGCGGTCCCCGTGGTGAGCATGCAGTCGTTCCGCGAGCGCTCGCCGTTCGTCGTCCCGGCCGACGGCAAGAACCTCAACCGCACGTTCCCGGGCGACGCCGGCGGCAGCTACACCGACAGGCTCGCGCACGACATCTTCACGCAGCTGATCGAGCCCGCGGACGCGCTGCTCGACCTCCACGGCGGCGACCTGGTCGAGGCGCTCGAGCCGTTCGCGCTCTACGCCGACGAGCCGTCGCGCGCCATCGCGCTGGCCTTCGGGCTGCCCTACGTCGTGGCGTCCACCGACTCGCTGGCCGGCATGACCGCCACGGCGGCGGCGAACGCCGGCGTGCCCGCGGTCATCGCCGAGGCCGGCGGGATCGGCCAGCTCGAGGAGGAGGCCGTCCGGCTGCTGGCCGGCGGCACTCGCAGCGCGCTGCGCCACCTCGGCGCGCTGCCCGGCGAGCCGGGGGTGGGCGGGGCTCCCAATCCGCGCGACGTCGGCGACTTCGTGTGGCTGCGCTGCCAGCAGGCGGGCTTCTGGGCGGCCGCGGTGAAGACCGGCGACGAAGTCGAGACGGGCGCGCTGCTCGGCGAGGTCCGCGACCTCTACGGCGACGTGATCGAGGCGGTCCGCGCGCCCGCGCCCGGCGTCCTGCTGTTCCTCACCACGAGCGCCGCGGTGGCCGACGACGGCCTCCTGCTCGGGCTCGGCACCCAGATCTCCTGAGGCTCACCCGCGCGGGGCGGGCTTGGTGGCGAACGCCGTCACGACGTTCATCGCCTTCAGCGCCTGGCTGCGGTCGGAGGCCAGCAGCGCGCGCAGGTCGCCGACCCGGTCGTCGTCCTGGAGCCCGGCGAGGCGGCCGTCGAGCCGGGCGATCGCCGCGTCCACCTCCAGCTTGACCCGCTCCTGGCGCTGGTTGAGCCGCGAGCCCAGGAGCTGGCTGTCCGCGGCCGAGAGGTCCGGCCGCAGCAGGTCGCGGACCTCGAGGTAGCGCCCGGTCTGGACCATCACCTCCAGGTTGGCGGCGAGCTGGCCGTAGCGGTTGCGCTCCGCGGCCGCGGCCAGCCGCACGGTCTCGGCCTCGCGGGCGTCCTCGCGCTGGAACATCCGCTCCTGGAGGTCGCGGTTCTCGGCGTAGGAGATGTAGCCGCCGACGACCACGCCGGCCAGCGCGAAGGCGGCGGTGAGGAGGGCGATCCGCAGCGCGTCGCTCACGTCAGCCCGCACCAGTGCGCCTGCCGGGCGCGCGCGGTGTGGTGCTCGCGCCTCGCGTGGGCGAGCTTGCGCGCCAGGCGCCGGCGCCGGGCGCCATGGGCGTGGCGCAGGGCGCTCTTGGTGCGCCGGATGAGCACCGAGAGCGCGCTGGCCCGGTCGGTGTAGTACTCGCACCAGGCCTCGGCGACCGCGTGCGACGGGATGGCCTTCCCCCGGCCCGCGCGCAGCGACTTCGCGAACGGCGGGACGGTGAGCGCGACGCCGAGCCGATACGCCGACCCGGAGCAGTCAGCGTACGGACCTGCGTCGACGACGACGAAGTACGGCCCCGCGGCGGCCGCCTGCGCGCCGAGACGCTGCGGGAGGCGGCCGAGCAGCGACGCCTGGGCGAGCGTGAGCCCGTCGATGTTCTGCACGCGGACGAACACCTGGCACTCGTCGTTGGTGTGCGCGGCCGTGACGGCGAGGGTCACCGGCGTCCGCGCGACCTCGACGCGGTACCAGTCCGCGCCTGCCGCCGCGTCGAACGTGCCGTCGACCGTGTCGCCGGCCGCGAGCGGCGCCGCCGTGTCGAGCGAGTGACCGGGCGGCTGCGCGTGCGCCACGGCCGGGCACAGCAGTGCGGCGGCCGCCGCGGCGGCGATCACTATGCGGATGAGCCGGGTCACCGGATCCTGCCTGGAGCGCGCCTACACTCCCCGCCCGGCCCGGGCTTGTCAATCCAGTACCGGCGTTGCCGATCACGCACGGTTCCGGCGGCCGCACGTACTTGCGAACACCGGTCCTAGGCGGCGAGCGCGAGGACCGGCGCGTCGGCGTGCAGGCGCAGGCCGCGGCGCAGCGCCGCGTTGAACGCGCGGCGGCCCATCTCGGCCTCGAGGTCCGTGAGCCGCCCGGCCACCCACTCGCGGCCGAAGCGGGGGATGGTCAGCGCCTCGGCGGTGGCGATCCAGACGCGGCCGGGTCCGGCGCGGAAGCTCTGGACCATCGGCTCGCCGTCGAAGCGCGCGGCGAGCAGCGTGTCGGGGGCTTCGCGTACGAGCTCGGAAGCAGTCACGCGGGCCACTCTCGCGGGGCGGCCGCGCGCAGACAAGCGAAACCCCCCGATTGACCGGATGCGCGGGGTTCCGACGTTCCGAAGCCCTCAGGCGATGCCCGGGCCGGGCGCGCCGAACAGGAAGCCCTGGGCGAGCGGGCAGCCGAGCGCGCGCAGCGCCTCCGCCTGGGCGGGCGTCTCCACACCCTCGGCCACCGCCTCCAGGCCGAGCGCGGCGGCCAGCGAGGCGATGGCGGAGACGATCGCGGTGTCGGAGACGAACGAGCGGTCGATCTTGACCGCGCGCAGCGGCAGGTCGCGCAGGTGGCCGAGCGACGAGAAGCCGGTGCCGAAGTCGTCGAGCACGATCCCCACGCCGGAGTCCGCCAGCGCGCGCAGGTTGGCCAGCGCGCCGGCCGACGCGCCCTGGACGACCGCCTCGGTGATCTCCAGCCGCAGGCGGCCGGCGGCGATGCCCGTCTCCCGCAGCGCGTCCGCCACCAGCGCCGGCAGGCCCGGCTGGGCGAGCTGGCGCCCGGAGACGTTGACCCACATCGAGCCGTCGGCCCCGGCCAGCTCGCGGCAGGCCTCGCGCAGCGCCCAGGCGCCGATCTCCACGATCAGCGCGCTCTCCTCGGCCACCGGGATGAACTCCGCCGGCGCGCTCGCGCCGCCGCCGGGGCGGTCCCAGCGCAGCAGCGCCTCGTGGCCGACCACCGCGCCGCCGTCCAGGGCCACGATCGGCTGGAACGCGAGGTGCAGCTGGCCGAGCGACAGCGCCCGCTCCAGCGCCTCCGCGGTGCGCAGCCGCTCGCGGGCGTGAAGGCGCAGCCGGCGGTCGAAGACCTCGACGCCGCCGCGGCCGTCGGCCTTCGCCCGGTAGGCCGCCGCGTCGGCCTCGGCCAGCAGCGCGTCCGGGTCGCGCCGGCCGGCGCCGCCGAGCGCGATGCCGATGCTCGCCGTCAGCCGGTGCTCGGCGCCCGCCACCTCCAGCGGCTCGCCGATCGCCTCGGTGAGCCGCTGCCCGAGCGCGATCGCCGTGTCCTCGTCGATGTCCTCGCAGACCACGACGAACTCGTCGCCGCCCAGGCGCGCCACGGTGTCCGCCGGGCGGACCGTGGCGGCCAGCCGGCGGCTCAGCGCGACCAGCACGGCGTCCCCCGCGGCGTGGCCGTAGATGTCGTTGACCCGCTTGAACGCGTCGAGGTCGACGAACAGCACGCACGCCGTGCCCTCGGCGCGGCGGGCGAGCGCGTGCACGATGCGGTCGCGGCACAGCGTGCGGTTGGCCAGCCCGGTCAGCGGGTCGTGCAGCGCCTCGTGGCGCATCCGCTCCTCGCCCCGCATCCGGGTCAGCGCGCCGGCGAGCACGTTCGCCACCGCCCGCAGGAAGCTGTGCGCGTCGTCGTCAAGCTCGTCCGCGGGAATGACGACCAGCTCGCCGAAGATCGCCTCGCCCGAGCGGATCTCCACCGCGAAGCGCCCGCCGCCGCCCGGCTCGCCCGCGGTGGCCATCCCCGGGATCTCCGCGCACACCGCGGGCAGCGCCCCCACGACCCGCTCGGCCGCCTCCGCCGCCAGGTCGGCCACGTCGGCGCCGGCCAGCGCGCGCTCGCCCAGCGCGGCCACCGCCTGCTGCTGCTCGGACTGGCGGCGCAGGCGGGCGACGCGGGCGCGGCGCTCGGTGATGTCGCGCCCGATGGCCAGCAGCAGCGGGCCCTCGTCCGTCTCCACGATGCCCCAGCTCATCTCGCCCACGAACTCGCTGCCGTCCGCACGCTGCCCCTCGACGTTGGTGCTGAAGCGCAGCGGGTGCTCGGTGGCGAAGTAGAGCTCCACGTTGCGTGCGTAGCGCTCGCGCACGCGCTCGGCCCACAGCAGGCTCACCGACCGCCCGACGAGGTCGGCGGCGGGGTAGCCGAACAGCTCCTCCGCCTGGGTGTTGACGAACACGATGCGGCCGTCCGCCGCGGCGGCGACGGTGGCGTCCGGCAGCCCTTCGAGCACAGCGCGCAGGAGCGCATCGGGCGCCATCCGGCCACACTAATCCGCGGTAAGCGGCCCGCGCAATGGGGCCGTGACCCGAGCCGCCGTAAGGTGACCGCATGTCCGAAACCGAGTTCTGGCGCGACCTGAAGCCGATCACGTCGGTCTTCAAGGCCGACGCGCTGCCCGAGGTCTTCCTCGCGGACGCGGCGACCGAGGACGAGCGCTACTACGTCCCGTTCACCGACACCGTGGGCTCGCGCCCGCTGTGGATCTCGCCCACGCAGAACCGCTGGTGCGACGTGCTCTACGCCAAGGGCCCGGGGCTGGTGAACCGCCACTACCACCCGCAGCAGGTGTTCGCCTTCACGATCTCGGGCAAGTGGGGCTACCTCGAGCACGACTGGGTCGCCACGGCCGGCGACTTCGTCTATGAGGCGCCGGGCGAGGCGCACACGCTCGTGGCCCACGAGCACGAGCAGCCGATGAAGGTGTTCTTCAACGTCACCGGGCCGCTGATCTGGCTCGACGAGCAGGGCGAGCCGGCCGGGCACTTCGACGTCTTCGACTACATCGAGCTCTGCCGGTCGCATTACGCACAGGTGGGGATCGGCCAGGAGTACGTCGAGTCGCTGTTCCGGTAGCTTCCCGGCCATGCGGGAAGCCGGGCGGCGGCAGCTCCGCGTGGTCTGCGCGACGGTGCTCGCGGCGCTGGCCTGCGCCGCGCCGGCGCACGCCCAAGCGGGGGTGAGCGTCGACGCCGCGCACCCGGGCCACGCGGTCAGCCCGGAGCTGTTCGGGCAGTTCTTCGAGGAGATCAACTACGGCGGCGTCGGCGGCCTGTACGCCGAGGAGATCCGCAACCGCGCGTTCATGGACCCGGCGACGCCGGAGCGCTGGGTCGCCCCTTCGCAGATCGCCCGCGTGCCGGGGCAGTTCGGCGGCGCGGTCAAGCTCAACGGCACCAGCCCGAACCGCTACGTCGAGCTGCCGCAGGGCATCGCCGCCGGGTTGCACGACTTCACCGTCGCCGCGTGGGTGAACGTCGACACGGCCCAGCAGACGTGGGCGCGGATCTTCGACTTCGGCAACGGCACGTCGGCGTTCATGTTCCTCACCACGCACGCCGGCGACACGCACGGCCTGCGCTTCGACCTCAACGCCGGCAGCGGCTCGCAGATGATCCCGCCGATCGGCGACCCGGCGACCGTCCTGCCCACCGGCTGGCACCATGTGGCGGTCACGCTCGCTGGGACCACGGGCACGCTGTGGCTGGACGGGCGGCCGATCGGCACCAACCCGAACATGACGATCGACCCGGCCGACATGGGCGTGACGACGCAGAACTGGATCGGCCGGTCGCAGTTCGCCGCCGACCCGCTGCTCGCCGCGACCGTCGACGACTTCCAGATCTACAGCCGCGCGCTGTCGGCGGCCGAGATCCAGGGGCTGATGACCGCGCCCGGCGCGGGCGATGTGGCCGACTACCACTTCGACGAGGGCGGCGGCCCGACCGTGGTCGACTCGTCCGGCAGCGGGAACGACGCGACGATCCGGCTCGACACCGGCCAGTGGCAGCCCGTCGAGGACGGCGGCGGCGCCGCGACGGCGACGCTGGACGGCGGCACGCCGCTCAATGCAGCCATCACCCGGTCGCTGAAGCTGCAGATCGACGGCCTCGGCGCGGGCCAGCGGGTGGGGATGGCCAACGGCGGCTACTTCGGCATCGGCGTCGTGCCCGGCCGGACCTACAAGGCGTCGCTGTGGGCGAAGGCGAGCCCCGGGTTCACCGGGCGGCTGTCGCTGACGCTGGAGAAGGCGGACGGGTCGCAGACGCTGGCCGGCGCCACGGTCGGGCCGCTCACCAGCGAGTGGCAGCGCTACACGGCGACGCTCGCGGTCCCGCCCGGCGGGCTGCCGTCGAGCGACAACCGCTTCGTGGTGGCGGTCGACGGCCCGGCGCCTGCGGGGACCGTATGGCTCCAGGTCGTGTCGCTGTTCCCGCCGACCTACAAGGACGAGCCGAACGGCCTGCGGCCGGACCTGGTGGAGAAGATGGCCGCCGCGCACCCGCGGTTCCTGCGCTTCCCGGGCGGCAACTACATCGAGGGCAACTACGTGCCGGGCGATCCCTGGGGCGCGCGGTTCGACTGGAAGAAGACGATCGGGCCGATCGAGCAGCGGCCCGGGCATGACAACAACACCTGGGGCTACTGGTCCGACGACGGCCTCGGGCTCTACGAGTACCTGCGGCTGGCCGAGGACCTGCACGCCACGCCGGTGATCGGCGTGTTCGCCGGGCTGAGCATCGGCGACGGCGGGACGGCGAACGTCGTCCCGCGCGACCAGCTGGCGCCCTACGTGCAGGACGCGCTGGACGAGATCGAGTACGCCATCGGGCCGGTGACGTCGGCCTGGGGCGCCAGGCGCGCGGCCGACGGGCATCCCGCGCCGTTCCCGACGCCCTACATCGAGGTGGGCAACGAGGACTTCCTCAACGGCGGGACGGCCTCGTACAACGACTACCGCTACCCGATGTTCTATGACGCGATCAAGGCGGCCTACCCGCAGATCGAGCTGATCGCCACGACGCCGGTGACCAGCCGGCCGATGGACGTCATCGACGAGCACTACTACGACTCGCCGGCCTTCTTCGCGAGCCAGGCGAACCGCTACGACGACTACGACCGCAACGGGCCCAAGGTGTTCGTGGGCGAGTACGCCGTCACCGCGGGCGCGGGCAACCTGCCGACGGGCTACCTCGGCGGCTCGATCGGCGAGGCGGCGTTCATGACCGGCATGGAGCGCAACTCCGACGTGGTGACCATGGCGTCCTACGCGCCGCTGTTCGCCTACGTCGGGCACACGCAGTGGAACCCGGACCTGATCGGCTTCGACCAGCTGAAGTCCTACGGCTCCACCTCCTACTACGTGCAGCAGATGTTCGCGTCCAACATCGGCGACCGCGTGCTGCCGGTGAACGTGAACGGCGCCGCCGGGCTCTACGCCTCGAGCACCGTGGACAGCGCGAGCGGGCAGGTGTTCACCAAGCTCGTCAACACGGCCGGAACCGACGCGCCGGTGACGCTGCGCTTCGCCGGGCGCACTGACGCCAGCGCCAAGATCGAGGTGCTCTCGGACCCGGACGCGAGCGCCGGGAACACGCTGACCAGCCCGGACCGCGTGGTCCCGCGCACGAGCACGCTCACGGGCGCCGGCGGCGTGTTCACCTACACCGCGCCGGCGAACTCGCTGACCGTGGTCACGCTGCCGCCGCAGGCGAACGCGACGGGCACCGTGAGCGGCACGGTGCCGGCGACGCTGTCGCTGACGCTCGGCCCGGCGGCGAGCTTCGGCGCGTTCACGCCGGGTGTGACGCGCGACTACACGGCCTCGACGAGCGCCGACGTCGTGTCGACGGCCGGGGACGCGGCTCTGACGGTGAGCGACCCGGACACGGCCCACCCCGGGCACCTGGTCAACGGCGCGTTCGCGCTGCCGTCGCCGCTGCTGGCCGGCGGCTCGCCCCTGCCATCGGTCGTCCGCACGTGGACCGCGCCGGTGAGCCACGACCCGGTGGACGTCGAGTTCCTGCAGCACATCGACGCGCACGACCCGCTGCGCACGGGCAGCTACGCCAAGACGCTCACGTTCACGCTGTCGACCACCTCGCCGTAAGGGCGAGGTGCCCGCCGTACC
>JAICUS010000794.1 GCA_025935735.1 Solirubrobacteraceae bacterium
CGCCCGACTCATGGCGACGCGAACTGGTGGCACGGGGGCGACCTGCCGGGCACGACGAGCCTCCTCGTGCGCTCGTATCACGGCTTCTCGTGGGTCGCGCTGTTCAACGCCAACGCGGGCTCGGCCGGCTTCGACAGCGAGCTCGATGCCGGGCTCTGGACCGCGCTGGCGGGCGTCACGTCGTTTCCGTCGCACGATCTCTTTTCGACCTTCCCGTGACGTGAGCGGGACACGACAACGCCGCCGACGCTCTCAGGGCCGTCGGCGGCGTTGTTCACTGTGTGCTTCCATCAGACGATGCGTCATGCGGCCGGCTTCACCTCCGCCGGGGCCTTCGCCGGCTCGGGGGTGGGCCGGGGCGTGCTCACCACGCTGCTGGTCTGCGCCCACTCGGCCAGGAGCTCCGGCGCCGCCTCGAGGTGCAGGCGGTTGTAGCTGTCGAGCACGTCCACGATGCGGAACAGCTCGTGGCCCACGCTCTTGAGCTCGAGGCTCGCCGCCACGTGCAGCCGGCGTCCCTCGGTGCTCCGGCCGGTCGCGGCGTCGAACTGGTCGAGCAGCGCCGCGAGCTGGGGAAGAACGGTCTCGTCCAGTCCGTGCTTCAGGAGCAGCTCCTTCTCGCTCTCGGCCTGGGCCATGAGCCCGCGCGCGGCGGTGCGGAAGGCGAGGTTCGGCATGTTGGTCCGGCCGATCGCGAACCTCGGGGCCAGCTCGGGCACCTCGCGCGCGGCCAGCCGCGCCACGCTCGCGATGTGGTCCAGGTAGGCCGACCGGATCCGCCGCCGCAGGTTCATCTTCTCGGCGGTGGCCGACCGGACGGCCTGGATGCCGGCGTACTGCTGAGCGGACAGCTTGCCCGCGCGCTCGAGCGCGGCGGTGAGGCCCGCGGTGGCCGTCGTGACGGCCGGGCTCGTGTCCGGGTGCGCCTGAATGAACGCGAGCACCCGCTGGGCCATCTCCAGGATCCTGCGACTCCGTCCCGTCATACATCCCTCCAGTACGTTGGCCGGCTGGCGGCCGGGACGTCACACCGGCGGATGAGACTGCGGGGCCGAGTCCCGGCATTCCTCCCGGCCCGGAGCGAGGGAGAAGCGATCGGCGTGCCAGAAACTTTTCCACAGATGTGCGGGCGACGTCGGGTGACGCAGCGCGACGAGCTGTGAACGGGATGGGGCGAACGGTGAAAGCGAAACGGTGAACGGTGCGCGGTTGCGGCGAGCGGTGACGCGGCGGGGGGAACGCTGCACGCCGGCGGCCGAGTGAAAATCCGGAGCGACGAGCGCTGCACGGCGAGCGGCCGGTGCTGCCCCGCCGCGATGAACGCTGCACGGGGAGCCACGAACGCAAAACGGCGGAAGCCGAGCGCTGCCAGCGGGATACGAGCGCTTACGAGGGGACGATGAACGGTGCAGCGGGAGCGACGAACGCTGCCGCGCGGCGGGCGACTGGTGCGCCGCAACGGGGAGCGCTGCGCGGCCAAGACGAAGGCAGGCAGGCGGTCGCTGAACGCTGCCGCACCGGAGGCAATCGGTGCCGGGCGGACGCGATTCACGAACGCCGGGACGGGCGCTGCTTCCGCCCGACGAGCTGTGCGTTCACAGCGTCGGCTTCGGCTGCGGGGCAAACGGGATTGTGGAAATATTGGCCGGGGGGAACGGCGGGCGGGTGTCCTCCCGGAGGACAGTGATGTCCTACCCTGTCGCCCCGAAGAAATGCCCGACCAGCGCGGTGGTGGCCGTTGCGACCGCGCCCCGCCGGATCGGCGCGCCGCCCAGCCGTGCCGCCACGGCGCCGAGGACGACGAGGAGGACGAGGGAGCCCGCGATGGTGGCGGGGACGATGACGCGGCCCGGGCTCAGGTGAATCCGTTCGCCCGCTCCCGCCTGCGTGATTCCGGTCCCGCTCCACCGGGCATCTGGCACCACCATCGAGCATGCCTCCTTGCCTTCCACCCGCGCCGAGCCGAGCATTATGGGCATGCCGCACACCGCTGACCGCTGGACCGCGGACGAAGTCCGAGCCCTGCCCGACGACGGCAATCGCTACGAGCTCATCGACGGCGAGCTGATCGTGACGCCGGCGCCGGGCGGCGAGCACCAGGCCGTGCTCTCCCTCTTCTTCGAGCAGCTGGCGCCGTTCGTCCGGGCATCGCTGCCCGGTGCCTGGCTGCTCTGGTCGCCGGCCGACCTCGCCCTTGGTGAAGACGAGGTGCTGCAGCCAGACCTGTTCGTGTGCCGCAC